>NZ_JBMFGY010000012.1:14711-29913 GCF_049977125.1 Acidiphilium sp.
GGAAACGCGAAGACCCGTTCGCGGCTGAGCAGAAACACCTGCCCGCCGCGCGGGAACAGCGCGCGGATCGGCGCGGCGCTCACGTCCAGCCCGCCGGTATAGGCGCCGAAGGAGGGCAGCAGCACGCGGTGCTGGTCGGTCACGAAACACGGGCGGCCGACCGCAGCGGCGCGGGTTGCGATCCGCGCCTTGGGGTGAAAATGGCCGGAGAACTCGATCATGCCGGGCGCGACCGGGCCGGCCTGATGGCGGAAGACGCAATCGCCATCCTCCAACGCCTCCGGCCCACGCAAGGCTTGGTCATGATTGCCGGCGATCCAGACGAAGCGATGCGCCGCACCCATCCGCGCGAGGCGGGCCGAATCCTCCGGCGCGAGCCGCTCCGGGCCGCCTTCGTCGTGGAACGAATCGCCGAGCGCGATCACGGTCTCCGGCGTGTAACGCCGCAACAGCAGAGCGAGGCGATCGAGCGTCGCGCGCGTGTCGTAGGGCGGCACCAGCGTGCCGCGCACCGCGCGCGACGAGGCTTTTTCGAGGTGCAGATCGGCGACGATCAGGGCACGGCGCGACGGCCAGAACACCACCCCGGCGGGGTCGAGCATGAAACGGTCACCGGCGCGATGGATCGGGGCTGCATTCATGCCCGCCTCCATTCCATATCGCGGCGTGTCACGCCAGATGGACATGCGACGTGACACCGGCCTCCGCCAGCAGGGCCTCCGCTTCGGCGAGCAGCGCATCCTCCGCCTCGCCGCCGCGCACCTGCTCGCGGCCGATTTCGAGCAGCACCGGCACCGCAAGCGGCGAGACCCGCTTGAGCCGCCGGTGGGTGATCCGCCCGTGCACGCGTTCGAGCATCCCGGCGATCCGCGCGAGATCGACGAGCCCATGCGCGGCGTCCGCCCGTGTCGCGCGGAGCAGAATATGGGTCGGGTCATGTTTGCGGAGCACATCATAGATCAGATCGGTATTGATACTGACTTGTCTACGGCTGCGCTCGCCGCCCGGATGCGTCCGTTCGATCAACCCCGCGATCACCGCGACGTTGCGGAAGCTGCGTTTGAGCATGGTGCTTTCCGCCATCCAGGATTCGAGGTCGTCGCCCAGCATGTCCTGCTCGAACAGCCGGGCAATGTCGTGCGGTTCGCGCGCACACCACACGCCGAGCACGTAATCGGTCGCAACGAACCCCAAAGGCTGATCGCCGAACCGCTCCAGCCGCCGGGTGATCAGCATGCCGAGCGCCTGATGCGCCTGCCGCCCCTCGAAACAATAGGCGACCAGATACCACCGGCCGCCGCGCGGAAACGTCTCGACCAGCAGGTCGTCCGGCGCCGGCAGCGAGGAGCGCGCCGCCTGCAATTCCAGCCATTCGCGCACCGGGTCGGGGAAATGCACCCATTGCGCCGTGTTGTGCAGCATGGCGCGCACCCGATCGGCCAGGTTGGTGCTCAGCGGCATCCGCCCGCCGACATAGGTGGGGATTTTCGGCTCGCCCACGCCGCCATCCGCCGCGATCACGCTGGTCTCGCGGATGCCGACGAAACGCAGCCGCCGTCCGGCGAACAGGAACGTGTCGCCCGGCGTCAGCATCGAGACGAAATACTCCTCGATCTCGCCGAGCGTGATGCCGCCGCCGCGCCCGCCGCCCAGCTTCACTTTCAGCACCGGCGCTTCGACGATCGTGCCGATATTCATCCGAAACAGCTGCACGATGCGGGCGTTGCGGACATGAACCAACCCGTCCGCATCCCGGAACAATTTGCGGTAGCGCTCATACACCGCGAGCGCGTAGCCGCCATCCTCGACGTAGCGGACCACATCGTCGAAATCCCGGCGCGGCAGATCGGCATAGGGAGCGGCGCGGCACACCTCGACGAACAGATCATCGGGGTGGAACGGCCCGGCGCAGGCGCGGCCGAGCACATGCTGGGCCAGCACATCGAGCGCGCCCTCACGCGGCGGATCGCCGTCGAGATCGAGTGCCGCAACCCCTTCGATCGCGGCGGCACATTCCAGCACCTCGAACCGGTTGGCCGGCACCAGCAGCGCGCGGGAGGTCTCATCGAGCCGATGATTGGCCCGGCCCAGCCGCTGCATCAGCCGCGATACCCCCTTGGGCGCAGCCACCTGGATCACCTGATCGACCGCCGCCCAATCGATCCCGAGATCGAGCGAGGAGGTCGCCACCACCGCGCGCAAATGCCCCGCCGCCATCGCCGCCTCCACCTTGCGGCGCTGGCCGACATCGAGACTGCCGTGATGCAGCGCGATCGGCAGCGTTTCCTCATTGTGCCGCCACAGCGCCTCGAACATCAATTCCGCCTGCGCGCGGGTGTTGACGAACACGATGGTCATGCGTGCCGCGCGGATCTGCTGCAAAATCGCCTCGGCCGCCATCAGCCCCATATGGCCCGACCACGGCATCCGCCCCGGCGCGATCAGCAGGCCGATCTCGGGCGCCGCACCGGCCTCGCCCAGCACCAGCCGCGTCGCCCCGCCGCGCCCGTCGGGCGAGAGCCAGTTCAGCATTGCACGCGGGTGAGCAACTGTCGCGGACAGGCCGATCCGCAGGGCTTCGGGGGCCAGCGCGTGCAGCCGCGCCAGGCACAAAGCCAGTTGATCGCCGCGCTTGGTGCCGGCGAGCGCATGGATTTCATCGAGCACGATCACCGCGAGATCGGCGAAATAATTCGCCGCCTCCGGCTGATACAGCAACAGCGCAAGGCTCTCCGGCGTGGTCAGCAGAATATGCGGCGGATCGCGCCGTTGCCGGGCGCGCCGGTTCGCCGGCGTATCGCCGGTGCGGGTTTCGATGCGGATCGGCAGCGCCATCTCGGCGATCGGTGCTTCGAGATTACGCGCAATATCAGTGGCGAGCGCTTTCAACGGGCTGATATACAACGTATGCAGCCGGGGGCGCGCATCCTCGGCCAGCGCGATCAAACTCGGCAGAAACCCCGCCAGCGTCTTGCCGCCGCCGGTGGGTGCGATCAGCAACGCGTTTTCCCCCGAACCCACCGCATCGAGCACCGCCATCTGGTGTGGCCGCACGATCCAGCCGCGCGCGGCGAACCAGGTATTGAACCGGACCGGGAGTGACGTTTCGCTTTTGTTCACGATTGAGATATAGTGCGGATCGTATCGAAGGGAATCAAACCCGTCGCCACAGCGGCCATGTCCTCCAAAAATGGACTGGCCGAGCCGCGCGCCGAACCATCGCCGACCGGCGCAATACGGCATCGGGTCATCGCGCCGGAGTCTTTGGCGTCAGCCGCCGCCGACCTCGAACTCATCGAGCCGGCTGACGCGATAGACCACCACTGAAACGATCCACGCGACGGCAAAAATCCCGATGATCCCGAACCCCAACATGCCGAAATGATTGTTGATTTCGGCCATCCGGTCCCAGAACCAGCCGCGCAAGCGCATCTCTCCGCCGATTAACCCGAGTGTTTCCACTCCACCGATCAACAGCGCGATTGCGACCGACACCAGCGTGATCGTCAAATTATAATATAATTTGCGAATCGGTTTCACGAACGCCCAGCCATAGGCCCCCAGCATCAAAACACCGTCGGTCGTGTCGATCAGCGACATCCCAGCCGAAAACAAGGCGGGGAACGCAAGGATCGACCAAACCGGCATCCCCTTGCCCGCCTCCGCCGCGGCAACCGTCAGCAGGCTCACCTCGGTTGCGGTATCGAATCCGAGGCCAAACAGAAACCCCACCCCCAACATTTGCCAGCTATGCTCCACCATTCGGAACAACGGCCGCAGAATGCGGGCGATCAGCCCGCGGTTATTGAGCAGGATGTTGAAATCATCATCGTCATAGGCGCCACCGCCTCTCACATGGCGGAAAATCCGATAGGTCGAGCGCGCAATCATCAGATTCATGACCGCCATCACCAGCAGAAACACGCCCGACACCAGCGTACCGACGATCCCGGCCAGATCGTTGAAATGATTGAAACCATCCGAAATCCGCATCACCGTCACCGCGATGATGATGGTTCCGATGAACAGCACCGCCGAGTGGCCGATCGAAAAGAAAAACCCCACCGCCACCGGTCGCTTACCCTCTTGCATCAGCTTGCGGGTCACATTGTCGATCGCGGCGATATGATCGGCATCCACCGCATGGCGCAGCCCAAATCCATAGGCCAACAGCGCCGTGCCAAGCAACACCGGATGGGCATGAAACGCGATCAGCGCATAGGCCGCAGTCGCCAGATTAAAGGCGACCAGGAAACCATAAATCCCGATCACCTTGCCCCTTACATCAGAGCCTTCGTCGCGAAAAATACGTCCCAGAACCGTGAACATCAGTATCATCCGCCTCCGGAGCACCCCGCCCGGCGGCATGGTCGGCGCGACGACGGCAGGTCTCCTGGCTCACGGTTTGCGCACCCGGCTCACACCGGACACGATCATCACCAGCCCCGCCTTCCCGAACCCTTGGGTCCAGTGGCCCGCTCACCTCAACGCCAGGCGAACGAACGGACCGACAACTCACCGTTGACAGTTGCGGGGGCAGCTACCGACTTGCTCCCGGACCACAGGCCCCGCCGAAGCGCACGATATTCCCTTTTACTCCGCTCGCGCGGGACCGTCGACGCGAAAGGCTAACACGCACGGCCCAACACGGCAATCAATGCCACAGCGACATGGCCTCCCTCTGATGGGGACTGAGGACCGACTCAGGGAAGGGGGCACCGATCGAATCCGATGGGCGAAGGTGCTCGTGGATGCAGTCCTGACCAGAATTGTCAATTATCCACGAGCACGGTTATTCCGGCGCGTTTGTCTCCGGCGCGTCATCCCGGTTATATTTGCTCAAATAAAGCCGTCCGTTGTCATCGTCGCTTCGAAGGTCTGAAAACCGCCACCACCCTTTCCGCGAATTAATCGATAGCGCGTTTGGTGGCGGTTGTATGTGATGCAGATCACATTCCGGATCGTGATTTGCGATGAACCGTAATGGCGAAAATGCGTGTCATACCGTGGGCGCCGGGTTATAAGGCGCGTCGGAACGTGCTTGAGGGGTTGGAGATGGACAAGATTGTCGCCGAACCGCGGTTTGACGACGATGCGACGGCATCCTCCGCCGATTTCGCATCGCTATACCTGATTGAGCGCAAGCTGTTGTGGCTGTCGTCATGGATGATCCACAATGCCAATCATCTTCGCCCGAATCGGGATGGCTTGAAGGTGGGGGGGCATCAGGCGTCCTGCGCGTCGGTGGTGTCGATCATGACGGCGCTTTATTTCCATATCCTGCGCCCGCAGGATCGTGTGGCAGTCAAGCCGCATGCCGGGCCGGTGTTGCACGCGATCAATTATCTGTTCGGGCGGCAGACCGTCGATAAAATGGCGGGGTTGCGTCAGGTGGGAGGCGCGCAGGCCTATCCCTCCCGCACCAAGGACGGCGGCGAGATCGATTTTTCCACCGGATCGGTCGGGCTGGGGGTTGCCATTACCTCCTTCGCCGGGCTGATCCAGGATTACCTCCGCGCGCATGACATGGTGTCACCCGAACGTCCCGTATCGCGCCATGTCGCGATTGCGGGCGATGCCGAACTTGATGAGGGTAATATCTACGAGGCACTGCTCGAAGGCTGGAAGCACGATGTCCGTGATGTTTGGTGGGTGGTGGATTATAACCGCCAGAGTCTCGACTCAGTGATGCCGGACCGTCTGTTCGGGCGGTTCGAGGGGTTGTTCCGGGATATGGGCTGGAACGTGATGAGCCTGAAATACGGCAAGGCGCTCGAAGCCGCATTTCGCAAGCCGGGCGGGACCGCTCTGCGCGCCTGGATCGATGATTGCCCGAATTCGCTCTACTCCGCGCTGACGTTTCAAGGCGGAGCAGCGTGGCGTCAGGCCCTGCTGGCGGATCTGGGCCGGTCGCGCGGGGTGCGTGCGATCATCGATCCGATGACCGATGAATCACTGGCCGGTTTGATGACCAACCTCGCCGGTCATGACCTGCCGACCCTGATCGAAGCCTTCACCGCGGCGGCGCGATCGGATCAACCGACCTGTTTTCTGGCCTACACCACAAAAGGTGCCGGACTGCCTTTCGCCGGCCACAAGGACAATCATTCCGGCCTGATGAACGAAGAGCAGATGAACGCCTTCCGCAGCCTGATGCAGATCCGCGAAGGTCATGAATGGGATGCATATGAAGGTATCCCGCAGCCCGACCGGTTGCGTCATTTCGTGGCGTCGGTGCCGTTCGCAACGCCGCTTACCCCGACCGGGCGGACGCTGGCAGCGCCAATGGTGCCGGTTCCCGACGTCTTGCCGCACGGAAGCTTCGCAGGCCGCAAAATGTCAACCCAGGGTGCCTTCGGCGAGATGTTGTCGGAAATCGGTCGCGGCACGGGTGACTGCGCCGACCTCGCCCGGCACATCGTGACGATGAGCCCTGACGTGACCGTTTCCACCAGCCTGGGGCCCTGGGTCAACCGACGCGGCGTCTTTGACCGGCACACCCGCAACGATGTGTTTCGCGACTCCAAGCTGGCATCGGCGCAGCGCTGGGGGATGAGTCCGGAAGGCCAGCATATCGAACTCGGCATCGCCGAACAGAACCTGTTCCTGCTGCTCGCCGCCGCCGGGCTCGCCGCACCAATGCAGGGCGCCCGGCTCTTGCCGATCGGCACGGTATACGACCCCTTCGTCAATCGCGGCCACGACGCGCTGGTATACGGCTGTTATCAGGATGCGCGGTTCATGCTCGTGGCAACGCCCTCCGGCATTACACTGGCGCCGGAGGGCGGGCAGCATCAGTCGACCAACACGCCGCTGCTCGGCATGGTGCAGGACCGGATCGCCGCTTATGAGCCAGCCTATGCCGATGAATTCGCGATCCTGTTCCGCCACGGATTTGATTGGATGCAACGGCCGGAGGGATCCTCGGTCTGGTTTCGGCTTTCGACCCGGCAGCTCGACCAACCGGACCGGCCGCTCGATCCCGCGGCGGTGATCGCCGGCGCGCATTGGGTCGCGCCACCTGCCGCGGGTGCCCGGCTGGCGATCATCTACCAGGGTGCCGTCGCGCCCGAGGCCGAAGCCGCCTTCGCCGCGCTGCGCGAGGATGAACCCGGTGCGGGATTGATGGCGATCACCAGCCCCGATCGGCTGTTCGCCAATTGGCGCGCGGCACAGAGGGCGCGGCGGAATGGCGATGCCGGTGCTCAGGCGCATATCGAGACCCTGTTGGCCCCCTTGTCACCCGACGCAGGCCTGGTGACAGTGCTCGACGGGCACCCCAGCACCCATGCCTGGCTTGGCGGCGTGCGCGGTCAGCGTATCCAGACGCTCGGCCCCGACCATTTCGGACAATCAGGGGACATTCCCGATTTGTATCGCATCTACGGCATCGACGAGGACGCCATTTTGAGCGCATGCGCCGCCGTGATGTTGGGGTAAGACGGATCGGGCCACGGATCATACCGTGGCCCGGCCCGAGCCGGCCCTACCCGATGGTCGAGCTGTCGATCCAGCCGATGTTCCCGTCGCTGCGCCGATAGACCACGTTCAGCGCGCGGTTGGTGGAATTGCGGAACATCAGCACCGGTTGGTCGGCCAGGTCCATCCGCATCACCGCCTCGCTGACCGAGAGAAAGGCGATTTCGGTGACCGTTTCCGCGACGACTGCGGCGTGAGGCCCGGTATCGGGGCCGGTGGCGAGGTCGTGCGCGGCGCCGTTCGGGAGTGTGGCGTCGTCGCGGTCATAAACCTCGCGCAGGACGAACTGACGGGCCGCCTCAGGCCGTTCCCGCCCGGCGATTTCACGGGCGTGCTCGTTCACCCGGCGACGATACCGGCGCAGACGCTTGGCGATATGTTCGGCCGCATCGTCGAACGCCGCATGGGCGTCGGCCGCCTCTCCCTCGCCGCGCAAGGTCAGGCCACGCGCGGCGTGGACGTTGATGTCACAGGTGAAAAAACTGCGGGCGCGGCTGAACGTGACATTGGCTTCGAGGGCGTGATCGAAATACTTGGTCGAGATCACGTCGAGGTGGTTGGCCACATGAACGCGGAGTGCGTCTGACAGATCGACTTGCTTGCCGGAGACCGTGATATGCATCACCAGGATCCTTGTTTGTTCGTGCGTGTTGCCGGCTCGTCATCCGATCGGGTCAGGGCTCCACAGAAAGTCCTTTGTCCCGCTTGCGCTGCGCCGAGCCGGGAATGCGCATCGCCTCGCGGTATTTGGCCACAGTTCGACGCGCGATGTCTATGCCTTCCGTTTGTAACAATTTGGCCACGGCCTCGTCGGACAGGACGACATGGGGTGGCTCACCTTCGATCAGCGCTGAAATACGGTGGCGTACCGCCTCCGCGCTGTGGCTCTCGCCGTTCGTACCCGCCAGCGCGGTGGTGAAAAAGAATTTCATCTCGAAAATACCGCGCGGAGTCGCGATCACCTTGTTGGATGTCACCCGGCTGACCGTGCTCTCGTGAACATCGAGCGCAGCGGCGACTTCGCGCAGGGTGAGCGGCTTGAGGTAGCCGATGCCGAAGCGGAAAAAACCGTCCTGATGCTGCACAATCTCGCCGGCGACCCGCAGGATGGTGTCGGCCCGCGACTCCAGCGCGCGGATCAGCCAATTCGCGCTCTGGATTCGATCGGAGAGGAATTGTTTGGTCTCGCGGGAGGCCTTGGCCGCCATGCGCGCGTGAAAACCGCGCCGGATCAGCACACGCGGCATGGTCTCGGGATTGAGCTCCAAAATGTAATCGCCGTCCGGACCCTGGCGCATCAGCACATCCGGGATCAGTGGGGTAATCGGCCCGGAGTCGAAACCGGCGCCGGGCTTGGGATTGAGGCGCTTGAGTTCGGCAATCATATCGCGCAGGTCTTCGGCATCAACCCCGCAGATTTCCATCAAGCTCCGGTGATCCCGCCGGGCCAGCAGATCCAGATTGGCGATCAATGCCGCCATGGCGGGATCGAGCCGGTTGCGTTCGGCAAGCTGTGCTGCAAGGCATTCCGCCAGATCGCGGGCAAAAATGCCGGTCGGATCGAATTGAAGCATGACTTGGCGAACCGCTTCGAGCGCAGCGATCGGAATGCCGAGGGCGGCGGCGATGATTTCGGGCGGATCGACCAACCGTCCTGAACCATCGAGCGCCATCAGCAGGGCGGCCGCGATCCGGCGTTGTGCCGGATCAGAGAACGCCAGCCTGATCTGCTGCTCGAGATGTTCGCGCAGATCCGGCGGACGATCGGCGATCTGGCCGATCCAATCCTCATCGCCGAACCCCGCATCGCCGTCACCGCCGCGGTCCGATGCGGTGCCGACATCATAGACATTCGAAAAATCGGTATCGAGGGGGGTCTGAACCGCCGCTGACTCGGCCCCGTCCGCGACCGGCTCGCTACTCTGTGGCGGCGGCGCCAATTCCCTCAAGGGCGGCTCGCCTTGGCCTGCCGACGGGATTTGCGGCGAGATGTCAGGCTCGTCGCGCTCAATCAGCGGGTTCTTCAGCAATTCATCTTCGATGAATTGATTGACCTCGGTATTGGTAAATTGCAGCAACTGGATGGCCTGCCGCAACTGCGGCGTCATCACCAGTGATTGGGTCTGCCTTAAATCAAGCCGTGGTCCCAGTGACATGCATGGATCATACCAATTTTTTCCCCCGAGTGGAATATCGCTTTGCGCATTGTGGTGCGATTTTTGCATCCACACGAGCCGAGCGTGGCCAAGGGCATCTTCGCGTGAGGGCAGCGCGCGTCAGGCGAGCGCGATGTATGTGCTTATCAACCAAAGGCGGCGAGATTGAACGGCCTCAATCGTTCGTTCTCAGGGCGCAGCGCTTACCCCCGCGCGATACGCCTCGCTGTGTCCCAGAGCGATATGCGATTAAGTTGACGCGACAGCGGCAACATAATCGCATGAAATCGCTCGAAAAAACATAGAGCTAGAGCGTTGAGCTGAAAGCATAACGCTCTAGCGGCACCGGCATCAGAACGCAGCCATGATCTTCAGCACCGCCGGTCCGCCGACCACCATGAAAACGCAGGGAAGGATGAAAATGATCATCGGCAGGGTCAGCAAAACCGGAAGTCGCGCGGCGCGCTCCTCAAATCGCGTCAGCTGTTCCTGGCGCAATTCAGCGGACAAGGTGCGCAGTGCCTGGGTGAGCGGCGTGCCATACTGGATGGTCTGGATCAGGGTCGATCCCAGGCGTTTGAGACTGTCGAGTCCGGTTCGAACACCGAGCGCCGTCAGCGCATCACGCACGTTATTACCGATCCTCATCTCGTTCGACGTGATCGTCAGCTCCTGCGCAACGGCCGGATGCGTCTCGTGGATTTCGCTGGCAACACGGGCGAGCCCCGGTTCCAGGCTCAAGCCGGCGTCGGCGCAGATCACCATCAGGTCGAGCGCATCAGCCAATCCGGCTTCAACGCGTTTGACGAATCGTTTCCGGCGCTGCTGGATCACCATGTCGGGCACCAGCAGACCGATAATGGCCGAGCCCCCGATCAAGCCGATCCGGAGCAGTTCGCCAAGACTCGTCAACGCCGTCATACCGAAGGCGATGGCGGGCAACGTGACCATCATCAACAGTTTCGCGCCGACAAAAAGGCCAAGCGCGCCCTGATCCCGGATGCCCGCCATGCGCAACGTGTGGCGCAGATCGGCCAGGGTCTTCGCGCTCAGCAGACCGCTGCGGGCGATCGCGAAACCCAGCCCGATGATGATGCGGATATGAACCGGTTGCTGGTCGTCCTTGTCCTCGGCCGCAACCGAGAGGCCCCCGGCACGCGCAATGCGACGGGCGAGTTTCTCCTCCTCGATCACGAGTTTCAGCATCACGATCGCAAAACCGGACATGACCAGAAAGAACACCGGAACGCCGATCAGCAGCAGATTCATCGGAACCCCCTAGCTCAAGCTGCGGCGGATGATCGATCGCATCGCGAGGCTGCCCATCACAAGCGTGCCGATCGCCATGCCGAGGATGACATGGCCTTTTTTGGTAACGAACAACACGCCAAGATATCGCGGTTGGATCAGCTCGATGCCGAGACCGGCAACGATCGGCAGAACGCCGAGAATCAGGGCGCTGGTGCGTGCCTCCGAGGCCAGAGCATAACCCCGGGCCTTCATCGCCACGCGTTTGCGGATCACATCGGACAGTGTCTCCAGTGTCTGCGCCAATCCGCCCCCGGCGCGCGCCTGCAGACTGAGGGCGGTGGCAAAGAAACCGTATTCGGGCAGGCGCGAACGCTCGGCGAGGCTGCGCAACGCCTGATCGAGCGGCGTGCCGATCGCGACCTGATCGGCGATGCGGGCAAACTCGGCACCCGTCGGCTTCGGCATGTCGCGCGCAATGATCCGCAACGCCTCCTGCACCGGAATCCCGACCCTGACGCAGCGTACGATCGTCGCCAGCGTGTCGGGAAACTGGTTCAGCAGCGCCGATGACCGCCGGGCATGGACATTGGCGAACACCGAGCGGGCGATCAGGATCGCCATCACCGGCCACAACAACATGGAAAACGCGCCGAACACCATGGCGATCAGCAGAATCACCACCCGCGCCACGATAACGGCGGCGAGCAGGATCGCCCACCAGGGAATCGGGTAATCCGGCGCGCGGATCAAATCGACGCCGAAGACCGCCAGCACCGACCCGAGCGGGCGCTTGAATCGCGCAAACGGATGGGCCGCTTTCGGCTTTTCATCGGTTTCGAGAATAACCAGCCCGTTGGTCACCCGATCGAGCCGTTCGTTCAAACGTCGTTGCAGACGATCGGCGGCATAGACACTGTAGCCAACCACGATCAGACCGGCGGTCATCACCAGGCTCAGGGCCAGAAGCAACGGCAGTTGGGTCATGATCGACTCGCTTCTTCCAGCGCCGCCGCCCAGGGGCGGGCGAGGCCAAAATAGGTCAACCGTTCGTGGAAGCTGGAGCGCGCCCGCGAGACGATATATCTGCCGATCAACCGTCCGGTCGTGTCCTCGCCCTGGGTTTCATATTTGAAAATATCGTTGAGCAATGGCGTTTCGCCCTCGATTCCGGCGATTTCGGTGAGTTGGATCACGCGCCGGCCGCCATCGCGCTGACGCTCGACCTGAACAATCAGATTAACCGCCGAAACCACCTGCATGCGAATCGCGCGCGGCGACAGGCCCATGCTCGCCATCTGCACCATGTTCTCAATACGGGCCAAGGCATCGCGGGTGTTGTTGGCATGGATGGTGGACATCGAACCGTCGTGGCCGGTATTCATCGCCTGTAGCATATCGAACGCTTCGGGCCCGCGTACCTCGCCGATGATGATCCGGTCCGGGCGCATGCGCAGCGCGTTACGGAGCAGGTCGCGCTGGTTGATTTCACCCTTGCCTTCGAGGTTGAGCGGCCGGGTTTCGAGGCGCACGATATGGGGTTGCTGCAATTGGAGTTCGGCGGCGTCCTCGACAGTAACGATACGTTCGGCCGGATCGATGAAGCTGCTCATGGCGTTCATCATGGTGGTCTTGCCGGAACCGGTGCCGCCGGAAATCACCACATTCAGCCGGCACCGCGCGGCGATTTCCAAAATACGCGCGATCGGCGGGGTGAGCGAACCGTATTCGATCAGCTTGGCGAAGCTGATCGGCTTTTTGGCGAATTTGCGGATCGACAGACAGGGACCATCGATCGCCAGCGGCGGCAGCACAATATTGACGCGCGAACCGTCCTTCAGTCTCGCATCCACCATCGGGCTCGATTCATCGACTCGCCTGCCCACCGAGGCGGCAATGCGCTGGCAGATATTGGCAAGATGGGCCGAGTCGCGAAACCGCACCGGCAGTTGTTCGAGCTTGCCGCGTTTTTCGACGAAAACCCGTTCAGGACCGTTCACCATGATGTCGGTGATGGTGTCGTCCTCGAGCAGGGGTTCGAGCGGGCCGAGACCGAGCATATCATCGACCAGTTCGCCAGCGATCTGGTGTTGCTCACGGCTATTGAGCTGAATCCGATGCTCCGTTGCGAGTTCGGCCAGCATGATCTCGACGGCATTAAGCAGGCGCGGCGGCGACAGGGTAGCGATCACCGAGGCGTCGATCTTGGCGAGGCAGAGCGTGCGGATCAGATCGACGTCTTCCTGCCGGATTCCGACCGGCGGCTCGGCCTCCGTCGGCACCAAACTAGGAGGCAAATCGCTGGGGCGTCGCCCGAAGACGGGACCGCCGTCCATCAGCTTGCGCCGGCTGCCGAGGTGACGCCCAGCACCTCAGCCAGCTTGACGATCGCGGTGCGGAACGCGCCTTTCTGACCGACCATGCATTCACCTAAATCGCTGGCGCGGCCGGCGGCGGCGGCCATGTCAGGAACCAGGACAGCGAGTTCGGTCCCCAATTCGGCTTCGATCAGCTTGGGATCCATGCCGCGTTTGCGCTGATATTTGTTCAGAACGACGATCGGGCGATGGGTCTGCATGACCCCGTCGGGCAGGGCCAGCCATCGCCTGGCCATCCGCACGCTCTGCGGCGTCGCATCGGTAATCACCATCCGCTGCTGCGCCAGCGACAGGATTTCGGCGGCAAAGCCAAGCGGGTGGGTCGGCACGTCGGCGATCACGAAATTGTAGCGCAGCCGCAGCGCCGCCGACAGGGCGCGCCCGCCGCCGGCGCGATAGGTCCATTTTTCGGTGAGCGCTTCTTCGGCGGCAAGAACATGCAGCCGCTCGTTGACCGGCTGGGCGGCACGCTCGATCAACAGGGGATCGATCCGTTCCGGTGCGTCGAGCGCGCTGCGCAGGCCGGTACTGGGTGCCACATTGGCGGCGAGGGCGGCGCTGCCACTGTGGAGGTCGGCATCGAGCAAAATAGTATGGCGGCGAATTTCCCCGCCGATCAGCCATGCCAGATTGGTGGCGATGGTGGTAACCCCAACGCCGCCGCAGGCACCGCATAACGCGATCATCGTACCGCCGCGTACCGGTTCGGTCTTCGGTTCCGCACCGATCGCCCAGGGCAGAAACTCGCTGAGAATGGCGGCGGGTTCGAGCGGCTTGGGTAGGTACTCCTTGATGCCGAGGTTGCGGGTCAGGTTGCGGTAGAAGCTGACGCTGCGGTTCTCCCCGATCACTAGGACGCGGGTGCCGGGATCGACCACGGTTTCGAGTTGCAGGATCGCCGAGAGCGGCTGGTCTTCGCCGGAAATGTCGATCAGAATGGTCCTTGGCGTCTCGATCCGTCCCAGCATTTCGATCGATTGGCGAAACGGCAATTGGTGCAAGGTAAGCCCGCCCGGAAATTCCGGCCCGAGCGTGGCGCGCAGGACGTGAGCGGCTTCCGCATCCCGGACAAAGCCCATGAACCCCTGACGCTCGATGCCGAGCGATGACACCGGCGTCGCATAACTGGGTTCCGACAGCAGGGTTTTCAGGTCGGTCATTGCACGGTGGTGGGCTGATCGGAGGAGGACTGATCGGGGGAGGACTGGCTAGGCGTGAACTGGCTCTGCTGCGACGGACCCTGATAGATCGTCATGCTGCCACCGGCCATCGGGCCGCTGACGGCGGCGAGCGCCGGCGAAACCTGGCCGCTGTAAACCGGCGGTGGCGGCGCGAGGCGGGGGTGCGCCGCGCCATCGGTCGGGCGAACGATCAGCGACAGCGGGCCGAGATGAGCCGCGACATCGACGCGCTCAGCCTCATCCGGCGTGACTTCGAGCGTGACGGTGCGGGCCATGGCGGCTTCCTTGCCCTGCGTATTGGCGCCCTGGACCAGGCGTTGATCGATCGCGATGACCCGCACGTCCGACAGCACGGTTTCGGCGGCGACGCTTTTCGACGGCGGCAAATTCGGGGCGGACAGGCTTTGGGTCAGGATGAGATCGACGTGATCGCCCGGCCAGATCAGCCCGGCGGTGCCGGTGATGGCATCGACCCCGACGGAGACGGCCCGCATGCCCGGTTTCAGCACGGCGGCGAGGAAACCATGGTCACCGGGGCGGATCACTTCACTCGCCATCAGCACCGCGCCGGCGTCGAGCGGGTGGCGCACCATGGCGCCGGTATAGGCGGAGCGGTTGGCCGGCGTATCGAGCACGGCCCCAACCGGCGGCTTGACGCCGGTTTCGGCGACTGTGGTGAAATCCGCCGGCTGGATCAGGCTGCCGGCACGCAGCGGATGAGCGGTAGCGAGGAGCAGGATTTTCTGGACGGAGGCGACAG
>NZ_JBMFGY010000012.1:30013-41839 GCF_049977125.1 Acidiphilium sp.
CCCGTATTCCAGCGCCGTGACAGCGCGTTTGTCGTTGAACAGCGTGATGCCGCGCACGGCGAGCCAGGTCCTGGTGTAGTCGAGCATGGTCAAGTCTCCTTCTGCCGCGCGGGTGACCCGGTGACGGCGATGATAAATCGCATGATGCCAGGCTTTTCCCGGCTTGAGGTCGCTGCTTCGGGGAAAAGCATCGCCTCGGATGGTCATGCAACGATATAGGCAGAAGAAGATTGACGGATGGTTAACGGATCGCCGGGCGTTTTGGCGCGGGAGGAATTTTCGCCGCGCCGCAACCGAAGGTCGTTCAGGCGGCGGCGAGCGCGGCCAGGGTTGCGGCATCCGGCCGCGCGCCGATCTGCGCGATCGCGGCGGCGGCGGCGGCGCTGGCGAGCTGCGCGCAGGCTTCGAGCGACAGCCCACGCGCCCGCGCGGTCAGAAACCCCGCAGCATAGGCATCACCGGCGCCGGTGGTATCGATCACCTGTGTCGCCACGGCCTGGGCGTGGTGGCGCGTCGCCCCGGCGATGATCACGCTGCCGGCCTCGCTGCGGGTCAGCACCGCCAGCGGCACGGTCTGCGCCGCGACATTGGCCGCGCTGTCGAAATCGTTCTGTTCGAACAGCGCACAGATTTCCGCCTCGTTGGCGAACAGAATGTCAACGCTGCCAAGCAGGTCGAGAAACCCGGCGCGGTGACGATCGACGCAGAACGCATCCGACAACGACAGCGCAACCTTGCGGCCCGCGGCGCGCGCCAGGCGGGCAGCGGCGTGGAACGCGGCCTTCGCCTGCGGCGGATCGAACAAATAGCCTTCAAGATAGAGGATCGCGGCGGCTTCGATCGCCTCGGCATCGAGATCGGCGGCGGAAAAATCGACGCAGGCGCCCAGATAGGTGTTCATCGTGCGCTGGCCGTCCGGCGTGACAAGGATCAGGCAACGCGCGGTCGGGGCGCCGCCGTTGGCCGCACTCGACGGAAAATCAACCCCGATGTCACGCAAATCGGCGGCAAAGGCGGCGCCCAGCGCATCATCGGCGACCTTGCCAAGAAACGCGACCCGTGCACCCAGGCCTGCGGCAACGGCGCAACTATTGGCGACCGAGCCGCCCGATGCGGTCTTGCCCGCCGGCATCGCTGCGGAAATCCGGGTGGCGGTGGCGGCGTCGATCAGCGCCATCGCGCCCTTGCGCATGTCGTGACGATCGAGAAAATCATCGTCGGTCAGGGCCAACACATCAACAATCGCGTTGCCGATGCCGATGATGTCGTAGCGCAGCGCAGCCATGGTAAGGGTCCGTTCAAATGGGGATGATCCCTGCCTATCATCGGGGCGGAGGCGTGCCAACTCCAGCACGCGAGATGGCGGCCGGATTGCAGATCGGCAACTCGATCGGGTTGCGGAACCTTGGGGATAACCATGGGTTTTCTGCCTCGGGCGCATTGTCGGTGGCGCGGCGGCCGTGCTAGCTCCGCTCAGCGCGATGCGAGTGGAGGTTCCGTGATCAGTTTCAGAAAACGCGACGAGCAGCCGACCCAGCCGAAGCCGACCGAGGGCGGCATTCAAACCGTACCGACCGACGACGGGTTGAGCATGCCGCCATTCCGCCCCGCCACTTCGGAAGCGACCCCATTTCCCGCCGAAACGCCGACCGCACAGGAGACGCCCATGGCACGATCCCCTTTCGCTCCCACCCAGCCGACCGCGACACCGCCCACCCCGTCCGTCTCGCCAATGACCGGCGCGAGTTTCCGCCCACCCATGGGCCGCACGCCCGATGCGGCTGAGCGCCGTACCCTGGTGGTCGGTCGCGGCATCAGCGTGCAAGGCGTGGTGCAGGATGCCGAACGCCTGGTCGTGGAAGGCACCGTTGAAGCGACCATGATCAACGCCACTGAATTGTCGATCGCCCAGGGCGGCGTGTTCAAGGGCGAGGTCGAGGTCGAGGAAGCCGAGATCGCCGGCACGATCGATGGTACATTAACGGCGCGCCACGCCCTGATCGTGCGCGCCACCGGTCGGGTCCTCGGCACCGCGCGCTGCCGGCGACTCCAGGTCGAAGATGGCGGCCAGATCACCGGCCGGATCGAAATGATCACCGAAGGTGCCGCCCAGACCGAATGAAATCAACCGGTTGCGCTGTGATGGCCCTGATGGCCCTCGCTCTGGCCGGATGCAGCGCGACCCCGCGCCAAACCGTCATCGGCGCCGATCAGGCGCTGGTCCCGGTGACGCTGGTCGGCACCACGG
This sequence comes from Acidiphilium sp., assembly GCF_049977125.1. Lineage (NCBI taxonomy): Bacteria > Pseudomonadati > Pseudomonadota > Alphaproteobacteria > Acetobacterales > Acidocellaceae > Acidiphilium > Acidiphilium sp. Next base: position 32,262 of record NZ_JBMFGY010000012.1, read on the forward strand.
ATACGCGGCTGCGCGCCGATCTCGGCCGGCCGGCGCTGCAACGGGTCGATGGCTCGGCGCAGGTATGGCTCTATGACTCGCCGGTATGCCGATTGAACGTGATCCTCTATCCCGGTCCCGGCGGTGTGCCTCAGGTCAGTGCCGCGATGCCGATGCCGCACGGCGTGTCCGCGACCTCCTGCGTCGCCAGTCTGGAACAGAACCGCGCCTCCTGATAGAGGATGCGCCCAACAGGGAGCGGAGGGCGCATGAACGGTCTGCAAGTCGCGGTTCAGATGGACCCGATGGAAAGCATCGACATCGATGGAGACTCCAGCTTCGCCTTGATGCTGGAAGCCCAACGTCGCGGCCATCAGCTGTGGCACTATCTCGTGCGTGACATGTGGCTGGAAGCCGGCGTGCTGCGGGCCACGGTGCGGCCCGTAACCGTGCAGCGCGCACGTGGCGCGCATTTCAACGCCGGAGCCGCCGAAATCGTCGATCTCGCCGGCATGGACGTAGTGCTGATGCGCCAGGACCCGCCGTTCGACATGGCCTATATCACGGCAACGCATCTGCTTGAGCATATCCATCCCCGCACGCTGGTGGTGAACAACCCGGCTTCGGTGCGCAATGCACCGGAAAAACTGCTCGTGATGGAATTTCCCGATCTGATGCCACCAACCATGATCGCGTGGGACAGGGCGGCGGTGCGCGATTTCCGGACCCGCTATAACGACATCATCGTCAAACCGCTCTTCGGCAACGGCGGCGCCGGGATTTTCCGGATCAAGCCCGATGACGAGAATCTCGGCGCCCTGATGGATCTGCATTTCGGCATCTCGCGCGAGCCGCTGATGATCCAGCGCTACGAGCCGGCCGTGCGCGCCGGCGACAAGCGGATCATCCTGATCGACGGTGAACCGCTGGGCGCGATCAACCGGGTCCCGGTCGAGGGCGATGCCCGCTCGAACATGCATGCCGGCGGCGTGGCGCGACCAACGACCCTGACCGCGCGTGATCGCGAAATCTGCGCGCGAATCGGCCCGACACTGAAGGAACGCGGCCTGTTGTTCACCGGAATCGACGTGATCGGCGACTACCTGACCGAAATCAACGTGACATCACCAACCGGCATCCAGCAGGTGGCGCGCTTCGGCGGCGCCGATCTGGCCGCGGCGATCTGGGATCGGATCGAGGCGAGGCGTTCGAGCGATATGCGATTAAGTTGACGCGACAGCGACAACTTCATCGCATGAAATCGCTCGAAAAAACATAGAACTAAAGCGATATGCGATTAAGTTGACGCAACGGCGGCAACGTCATCGCATGAAATCGCTCGAAAAACACGGAGCCAGAGCGTTACGCTGAAAGCATAACGCTCTAGGCGCCCTCAGCCTCCCTGACCTCCTGCACCGGCCGATCCGGTCACTCCTGGCATTTGTCGAACGCTTCGAGGGCTTCAGCGGCGTACATGGCGGAGGGACCGGCGCCCATATAGATCGCCATGCCGAGGGTTTCCGCGATTTCGGCCCGCGTGGCCCCGGCGCGGGCGGCGTCCCTTGCGTGGTAGGCGATGCAGGGCTGGCAGCGGGTCGCGACGCCGATCGCCAGGGCGATGAGTTCCTTGGTCTTATGATCGAGCGCGGTGCCGCCATGGGCCGATTTGGCGAGGCTGCTGAACGCTTTCATGACCTCGGGGTTGACGTCACGCAGGTCTCGCACGCCCTGGTCCATCTCGGTCATCAGGGCTTGCCAGTTTTCGATCATGATGTGTGTCCGTTGCTGTGGTTGTGTTCGGGTATAAAGGCGTCGAGCGTGGCGTCCGTCGCCATCGCCCCGCTGATCAGGCGGTTGAGCGCGCACCGATTGATGATGCGGAATCGGTGCCGTCCATCGAGCTGGATGACGCCGGTGCGGTGCAATTGCTGCAACATCCGGCTGACGCTTTCAATCGTCAGGCCAACATGGTCGGCAATATCGGCCCGATCCATCGGGATGGTGATCCGATCGTCATCGTCGGTATGCATGTCGGGGTGGCGATCGAGGAAATCGAGGAACAGGCCGATTTTCTGCAAAGCGCCATAGCGGCCGAGCGCGATGGCCTGATGCTGGGCGGCGCGCAATTCGTGCGAGACCTTGCACAGGAAATGGAGCTGCAAATTCGGATCGTGTCGCAGCATCCGCTCCAGCGCATCGATCGGCAGGCAGTAGGCGGTCAGCGCGGTCACCGCCTGAGTCGATTGCGCATAGCGGCTGGCCTCGAACATGCCGACCAGATCGTGGCTGAAAAAGAAAGCGACCACCGCCTGCCGCCCATCTTCGAGCGACGACACCGATTTCGCCACGCCCGCGATGATGTTGAAAATGACGGTCGCAGGCTCACCCTCGTGAAACAGGAACTCACCGGGCGAAAACCGCCGGATCGAGGCGATCAACGCCAGTTTGCGCCGTTCATCGACCGTGAGCAATTGCCGCGGCATCGTCGAGGACCCGCTCAGCGGAATCGCGTAAATCGAGGGACCCAAGCCGCTCTCAGTCTCTGGCCCGTGCGCCGCCTCCATCAAAATCGCTTTCCAATCATGCCTCTCTCCATGCAGCGTTCCGGCAACGCCGTCATTGATCGAGATCAATGATCCGTGATGATGGCGCCGGCCCGCGCCGCAATCAGCGTGCCGGCGGGCAGCGGGGTCCAAGTTTCCTCGGTCAGGGGGGCGCTGGCCAAAATCACGACCGTCTGGGTCGTGTCGGTCGGGCTCAGATGCAGGACCGGTGCAACCTCGGCTTCGCTGTCGCAGGCGCAGCTTCGGGTCACCATGACCAGACCGGGCGGCGCGATCTGGCCATCGGCCTGGGTGCGCCGGTCGGCATGGGCGAACAGGGTGTCGCCATCGGTGTAGAGAAAATTCGCCGGACCGAGCGTGCGCAGCGCGGCGGCAAAATCGCCGATCACCCGCCGCCGTGCGGCAAGACTGGGTGGCCCGCCCGCCCATAACGACGCCAGACGTTCAAGCAGCGTGCAGAACGCCACCTCGGAATCGGTATCCCCGATCGGCTGGAACCGGGCGTCGGTCGGGCCCGGCTGTTCGAGCAGGGCAGGGAGGTTGCCGTTATGCGCAAAAACATGCAGCCGCCCCCCAAGTTCGCGGCAGAACGGCTGGGTGTTACGCAACGCGACGCTACCCTGGGTGGCGCGGCGGATATGCGCGATCGCCAGCGCGGTCGGCTGGTGCGCGGATTCCACCGCGCGCATCCACGCGCTCTGCTTTGCCGGTTCGGGACGGCGAACAACCATGGCATCGGCCCCGTCATGCAGAGCGACCCCCCAGCCATCACCCAGCGCGCGCGCGGGGTCGCCGCGGGCCGCCAGGCGTGACATCGACAGGGTCATCCGTGTCGGCAGGCGGGCCGAGATGCCGAGTAATTCGCACATGATCAACCAGGCCCATGCGCCGCCATCAGCAGCGCGACGGCGCAGGAGGCAAGCCGGGCCGACGCATTATCGGCACGGCTGGTCAGAATGATCGGAATCCGCGCCCCCACCACAACGCCGGCGGCATCGGCGCCGGCGAGAAACGTGAGTTGCTTGGCCACCATGTTGCCCGCCTCGATATCCGGCACCAGCAGAATATCGGCCTGTCCCGCAACCGGTGAGACGATGTGTTTCTCCGCCGCCGCCAGCGGGCTGACCGCATTGTCGAACGCCAGTGGTCCATCGATGATGCCGCCGGTGATCTGGCCGCGCTGGCCCATTTTACACAGGGCGGCGGCATCGAGCGTCGATGGCATCGCCGGATTGACGGTCTCCACCGCCGCCAGCACGGCGAGTTTCGGGGTCTCGATACCGAGCGCATGGGCAAGATCGATCGCGTTCTGCGCAATATCGGCCTTGGTCGCGAGGTCCGGGGCGATGTTGATCGCGGCATCGGTCACCAGCAGCGGGCGCGGATAGCTGGGCACGTCCATGACATACACATGCGACAGGCGCCGCCCGGTGCGCAGGCCGTTTTCCGCCCGCATCACCTCATGCATCAGCTCATCGGTGTGCAGCGCGCCCTTCATCAGCAGTTTCGCCGCTCCTTCGCGCACCAGTTGCACCGCGCGGGCGGCCGCGGCGTGGCTGTGCGGCGCATCCTCGATCCGCACCCCGGTCAGATCCAGCCCGGCCGCGGTGGCGGCGGCCTGGATCTTCGCGACCGGCCCGACCAGAATGGGAATGATCAACCCGGCGGCGGCGGCATCGAGGGCGCCGCGCAAACTCACCTCGTCGCACGGATGCGCGATGGCCGTGGTGTAGGGACCGCGTGATTTCGCCTCGGCGAGCAGCGCATTGAACCGCTCATGCCGGCTCAACCGCACCTCCGGCAGCGCCATCGCCGGACGGCTGATCTTCTCGGTCGGCGCCTGCACGATCGCGGTGCCGCGCAGCACAGTGACATTGTTCTGATTGACGGCGAGGCAATCGAGGCTGAGCCGGTGCTTCTCCACAACCCGCTCGGTCACGGTGACGCTTGCGGTAATCGTGTCACCCGGTGCCACCGGCGCGCGGAACTGCAGGCTTTGATCCAGATAAATCGTCCCGGGACCCGGCAGTTTCGTCCCCAGCACCGCCGAGATCAGCCCCGCCGTCCACATCCCGTGAACGATGATGTGATGAAACATGTCGGTGCGGGCATAATCCGCGTCCAGATGCGCAGGGTTGATGTCGCCCGAAATATAGGCGAACAGCGCGATGTCATCGAGCGTCAACGTCCGGCTGACCGAGGCGGTGTCGCCGATCGCGATCTCATCGAACACGCGGTTCTCGATCGTCCCGGCGGTCAACGGCATGCGGGCAAGAGAATCCATGCGGCAATCCTCAACGTTCGTGGATGTAATGGCCCGGCGCCGCGTCGAGCGGCGGATAGCCCGCCGCCTCGCGACCCAGCGGCGGCGGCGCCACGGGCGCGCCCGAGCGCGTATCGAGGAAGCTCACGAATTCCGGCCACCAGGACCCCTCCTTGACCGGTGCTTCCCGCTGCCAGTCTTCCGGTGCGAGATAGCGCGCGCCCGGCGCGCGGAACTGCAGGGCGAAATGGCGGTTCCGATGGCCCGGTTCACTCACGATGCCGGCATTATGGCCCCCCGAGGTCAGCACGAAGGTGAGCGGCCCGCGATTGAGCAGGTGCAGCTTGTACACCGAATGCCAGGGCGCGATATGGTCGCGCTCGGTGCCGACCACGAAAAACGGCGTGTCGATATCACCGATCGCCACCGGCCGGCCGCCTGCCTGCAACCGCCCTTCCGCGAGGTCGTTGTGCAGGAACAGATGGCGCAGATATTCCGCGTGCATCCGGTAGGGCATCCGCGTCGCATCCTCGTTCCAGGACATCAGATCGTTCGGGTGCTCCTGCTCGCCGATGAAATAGCGGCGGATCATCCGCGACCAGATCAGATCGTTCGAGCGCAACATCTGGAACGCGCCGGCCATCTGCGTGGTGTCCAGATAACCCTGCCGCCACATGATGTCCTCAAGAAACGCCAGCTGCGCCTCGCTGATGAACAATTGCAACTCGCCGGCTTCGGTGAAATCGGTCTGGGCGGCGAACAGCGCGAGCGAGGCGAGGCGGTTATCGCCATCGCGCGCCATCGCGGCGGCGGCGATCGAGAGCAGCGTGCCACCCAGGCAATAGCCGGCGGCGTGGATCTTTGCCGCCCCGGTGATCGCGCTCACCGCATCGAGCGCCGCCATCACGCCATCGGCGCGGTACTCATCAAGCCCGATGTCGCGATCCGCCTCGGTCGGGTTATGCCAGGAGATCATGAACACGGTGTAGCCCTGGCCGGTCAGATAGCGGACCAGCGAATTTTGCGGCGACAGATCGAGGATATAATATTTCATGATCCAGGCCGGCACGATCAGCAGCGGCTCCGGCCGCACGGTCGCGGTCGTCGGCGCATACTGGATCAACTCGATCAGGCGGTTGCGATAGACCACGCTGCCCGGCGTCACCGCCACGTCCCGCCCCGGTTTCAGCGGCAGATCGACCTGCTTGCGCAGCGCGACCGCGGTGTCCTGCATCAGGTTCTTCAATCCCTCGCGGATCGATTGTCCCTCGCTGGCGCGCGCCGCGTCGGCGACTTCGGGGTTCATCGCCGGGAAATTGGTCGGCGCCATCGCATCGAGCGCCTGGCGTGCCATGAAACTCACGATGCGCTCATGCGCCGGATCGACCCCGGCGATGCCGGTGGTCGCGTCGTGCCACCAGCGTTCGGTGCGCAGGAACTGCTCCTTGTAGATCCGGTAGGGCATATCCTGCCAGCGTGGATGGGTGAAGCGCCGGTCGCCATCGGTCGGTTCGGTCTGCGCTTCCTCTAACCCCAGCGCGATCCGCCCGATCGCGGCCCAATCCTCCATCGCCTGACGCGCCAGATCCATCCGCCGCGCCGGCTGGTTGGCCAAATGCGCCGCCCAATCCCGCATGGCGAGCGCCAACCCCGCCGGGGACAGTCCGGCGGTGAATTTCGCTTCCGCGGCGTGCAGCGCACGGTCGATCGCATCGGTGGTCGAAACCCGCTCGCGCGTGATCGGCGCCGGTGGCGCAACCGCACGGGGTGCGGCTGGTATCGGCTTGCTTGCGGCGGGTTTGGCGCGTTTGATATCGGTGCTCATGGGCAAATCTCCTGTTCGGCGCTGGTCACGCCATAATATGCTGGCCACCATCGACCGGAATGACCGTGCCGGTGATCCGCGCGGCGGCATCGCTGGCGAGGAAGGCGGCAAGGGCACCGACATCCTCGATCGTGGCAAGCTGGTGTTCGGGGGCATCCCTGGCGGCGCGGTCGAGCAGCTCGTCGAACCGGTCGATCCCGCTGGCCGCGCGGGTCGCGATCGGGCCGGGCGAGAGCGCATTGACCCGGATGCGCTGCGGCCCCAGCTCGGCGGCGAGGTAGCGCACACTCGATTCCAGCGCCGCCTTGACCGGACCCATCAGATTATAGTGCTCAACCACCCGTTCCGATCCGTAAAAACTCACGCTCAGCAACGCCCCGCCGTCCGGCATCAAAGGCTCGGCGAGGCGTGCGCAGCGAATGAACGAATGGCACGACACGTCCATCGCCATCGCGAACCCCGCCGCCGAACAATCGGTGACGCGGGCATGCAGATCATCGCGCGGCGCAAAGGCCATGGCATGCAGCAGAAAATCGAGTCGGCCATGCGCCGTTCGAATCGCGGCGAACACCGCCTCGAGCGCGCCGGGCTCGCGCACGTCGCACGGCAGCAGCAGCGTACAGGGCAGGGCGCTGGTCACCGGCTCCACGAACGGCTTGGCCTTCTCGTTCAGATAGGTTGCGGCAAGCTGCGCGCCCGCCTCGGCGAAGCGACGCGCGCAACCCGCCGCGATCGAATGTTCGTTGGCGATCCCGAGAACCAGCCCGATCTTGCCGCTCAAATCAACGATCGGCGTCACCGCGGGTCCCGGCATCGCGTCAGGCCACCACGTGTTCGGATCGCTTGACCTCATGGGCAGACCGCTCAGCCGGGCGCGCCGGCGGACGATGCGTGGCGGCGCTGCCCGCCCGCATCATCGCCTCCAGCATGCCGAACTGCGCCTGCGTGACGGCTTGCAGCAGGGCGAACTCAGCCTCGGCGATCCGCATCATGCCGCTGGTGAATTGCTCGAACAGCACGGGCGACAGGCTGGCGCCGGAAAATGCGCTGGTCAGCTCGCTCAAGCGCTTCGGCTCGAATAACGTACTCATCGTAACCTCCGATTTTTTGAATGAAAAACCCACGTAGTCAGGGCCACGTAGTCAGGGATCGTGACGATTGTCGTTGATCCAGGTCAAGCCGACGATCACCTCAATGCGAGTGCCCGCCCGGCCCCGTCGCGGTAGCCGTTGAGATATATCAACGACGCGCGCCCGCAGCACCGCTACGATGCTCGTCTAGCATTATCACTCTGAAAGGGGAGTCGTCATGAGTTACGTCAATGATCTTGATCTCCGTCGGGATGTCGAGGACGAATTGGAATTCGAACCGGGGCTGAAAGCGGCCGGCATCGGCGTCGCGGTCAGCGGTGGCGTCGTGACCCTGACCGGCCATGTCGGCAGCTACGCCGAAAAACTTGCCGCCGAACGGGCGGCAGGCCGGGTCAAAGGGGTGCGGGCGATCGCCGCCGACATCGAGGTCCGCCCGCCGGCCGAGCCTGACCTGGATGACGATGACATCGCCCGCCGCGCCGCCAATATCCTGGCCTGGAGCGTCTATCTCCCGGCGGATGCGGTGCGCATCACGGTCGAGCAGGGCTGGCTGACCCTGAGCGGCGACGTCAAATCCCAGCATCAGCGCCAGGCCGCGGTCGATGCGGTTCACCATCTTGCCGGGGTGGTCGGGGTGACCAATCTGATCACGGTTCACCCACCGGTTACCGTCGCCGATGTGCACGACCGGATCATGTCCGCCTATCGGCGCAACGCCGAGCTCGATTCCTCGGGCATCAAGATCGCGGTTGAGGGAGGGCGTGTCACGCTGAGCGGCAAGGTGAAGGCCTGGACCGAACGCCGGACCGCCGAAAACGCGGCCTGGGCGATCCAGGGGGTCACCGAGGTCGTCGATCATCTCAAGGTCGGGTGAGCAACCGGTACGGCGCCGGTGACGATCCCCGCCGAACAGGCTGAGGTTGCCGCGTTCCTGACCGCCCTGACCGGCGCGCCGCCGATCGAGACCCATATCTCGGCGGTGTTCCTCGGCGGCGACCGGGCGTGGAAGCTGAAGAAGGCGGTGCGTCTGCCCTATCTCGATTTTTCCGCCATCGCGACGCGGCATCGCATGGTGGCGCGCGAGTTCGCGCTGAACCGGCGCACCGCGCCGGCGATTTACCGGGCGATCCACGCGGTGCGCCGCCTGCCGAACGGCGGGTTGACCCTCGCGGAGGCCAGCGCCGATACGGCCCCCGTGGTCGATTGGGTGCTCGAAATGGCGCGGATTCCGCAATCGGCGTTTTTCGACGCCATGGCGGCGGCGCATGCCCTGTCCGACGCCGTGCTTGACGATCTGGCCGACGCTGTTTTCAATTTCCACGCAGCACTGGCACCGCCCGCCCCGCCCGAATTTCCTGCATTGCGCGACTGGCCAACGGTGATCGACAGGATCATCGCCGACAATGTCGCGGCGGCGGGCGTCACATCGCTGCCGGTTCAGGGCATCGCCGCCTGGCACGATGCGGCGCGCGCGCAATCCCGGGCGCGGCGGCGCTGGCTGGCCGGTCGCGCCGCCGAGGGCCGCATCCGCCATGCCCATGGCGATCTGCACCTGGGTAACATCTGTCTCTGGCAGGGCCGCCCCACCCTGATCGACGCGCTTGAATTCGACGATGCCCTCGCCACGATCGATCTCGGTTACGACATCGCCTTTCTTCTGATGGATCTGGCCTACCGTGCCGGCCGCACCGCGGCCAACCGTGTGCTCAACCGCTATGTCGCCCGCACCGGCGATGCCGGTCTGGCGCCGGGGCTGGCGCTCTATATGTCGTTGCGGGCGATGATCCGCGCCCATGTCGGTGCCCATGTCGGTGCCCAAACCGCCGCGCCGCAGGCGCACGCGCAACTCGACGCGG
>NZ_JBMFGY010000012.1:41939-52749 GCF_049977125.1 Acidiphilium sp.
GCCCATGTCGGTGCCCAAACCGCCGCGCCGCAGGCGCACGCGCAACTCGACGCGGCAATAGCGCTTCTGGCCCCGCCGGCCCGCCTGGTCGTGGCGATCGGCGGCCTGCCGGGATCTGGCAAATCGACGTTGGCGCGACGCCTCGCCCCAAAGCTGCGCGCCGCCGCCGGGGCGCTGATCATCCGCAGCGACGAATTGCGCAAGCGGCTATGCGCGGCGCCACCCGAGCAGCGGCTCGGCCCGTCGGGCTACACGCGCGAGGCCAACGACGCCGTCGATCACGGCCTCATCACCATGCTCACCGCCGCCCTGCCCGATTATCCGGTGATCATCGATGCAACCTGCCAGAGCGCCGCCTTTCGCGACTCCCTCGCGGTGGCGGCGCAGCGGGCCGGCGTCCCCCTGTTCGGCGTCTGGCTCGAAGCGCCGCTCACCGTGCTGGAACGCCGGATCGGCGCCCGAAGCGGCGATGCGTCGGACGCGACCATCGCCATCCTGCACGAGGCCGCCGGTCGGGCAAGCCGCCCTGACGCCCCCTGGATCAGCATCGACGCCGCCACGCCCGATGGCGGCCTGGCCGCGCTCATGAACGCGCTTGCCGATCACTTGCCTTGCGTCATGGCGGCGGATTGGTGATCACGCCGATTTGATCTACATCAATGACGCAGCGCCCGCCGCGGTGCATCGAGGCGGTGCAACTGGGAGCAGGTGTGATGATCAAGCAATCAACAAATCATAATTCGGAACGCGCCATCGCTGCACTGGGTCTGGGTCTCGCACTGGTGGCATTGTCGCCATCCACCGCGCAGGCGATCCCCGCCTTTGCCGCACAGACCGGCGAACCATGTTCGGCCTGCCATATCGGCTTTCCGCAATTGACCCCCTATGGCCGCGACTTCAAGCTTGAAGGCTATATCGCGGGCGGGATGTTTCCGACCTGGAAAAACTTCGCCCTGATGTCGCAGATCGGCTACACCCAGATGCACGACAAGGTGCCGGGCGGCCTGGCACCGGGGTTCAAATCGAACGACGCCTGGGCCGCGCAGCAGACCAGCCTGTTCTACGGCGGCGCGCTCGATGCCTCGCTCGGCCTGGGCGCCTTCATCCAGGTCACCTATGACGGCGTCGCCGGCCAATGGCACTGGGACAATACCGACATCCGGCTCGCACGGCCCGGCACGCTGTTCGGCAAGCCGCTGTTCTGGGGCATCACCTTCAACAACGCGCCGACCGTGTCCGATTTGTGGAATTCGCCGCCCAGCTGGGGCTATCCCTACATCCCCTCCGAGCTCGCCAACGGCCCCGCCGCCGAGCAGCAGATTCCGGCGCTGGCGCAGGGGGTCTACGGTGTCGGCGTCTATAGCGCCCTCAACCTGACCCCGGAGAACATGCTCTATACCGAAGCCGATCTCTATAAATCGCTGCCCAACCGGATGAGCTACGCGCTGGGCGTCGGCCCCGCCACCCAGATCGACGGCGTCATCCCCTACCTGCGGCTGGCGGTGCAGCATCAATGGGGCAATTCCTCCATCGAGGTCGGCACCTACGCGCTGATGGACCGGCCCTATCCGCAAGGCATGATCAGCGGCGCCACCGACCAGTTCCTCGACGTCGCGGCCGATTCGCAATTCCAGTACATCACCGCGAAACAGGCATTTTCGGTTCAGGCGAATTTCATCCACGAATCCCAAAGCTGGCAGGCGAGCTACCCGCTCGGCCTCGCCAGCAACCCGGCCGACACGCTCGACACCGCGACATTGACGGTCTCGGAGCTGTTGCTTCAAAAATACGGCGTGACCGAGTCGTTCAACACCATCTACGGCAATGCCGACCCCGTTCTCTACGGCAACGCCAACGGCAAGCCGAACACCAACAGCTGGACCACCGAGCTCGACTATTATCCCTATAATAACGGCGGCCCCGTGTGGCTGCCCTGGCTGAATGCGAAAATCTTCGTCGAGAACACGATCTACCCGACCTTCAACGGCCTGGCCCGCAACTACGATGGCGCCGGCACCAACGCCCAAGCCAACGACACACTGTTCGCCGGCATCTGGCTGGCCTTCTAATCCTCATCAGGAGACAAACGAATGAAACCGATCGTCATGACCGCCGCTCTCGTCACCGGATTGTTCATCACGGCCAACGCCCACGCCGCCGACGCCGCCAAGGGAAAATCCATCTTCGCCGCGCAATGCGCCTCCTGTCACAGCGTGGCGCCGGGGCAGAACGGCATCGGCCCGAGCCTTGCCGGCATCTACGGCAAACCGGCCGCCAGCACGCCGGGTTTCGACTTCTCCCCGGCGTTGAAATCCGCCCATATCGTCTGGACCGCCGCGGCGCTCGACAAATTCATCGCCAATCCCCAGGCCGACGTACCCGGCACCAAAATGCCCTACATGGGCATGACCAACGCCGCCGACCGTGCCGATGTCGTCGCCTATCTGGCGAGCCTCGCAAAATCCTGATTGATCTGAATCAACGCGTAACCGCCGATCCGCGCTATAAACACACAAAGCCGCCGTGTGGCGGATCGGTCATTTTACACGATGGGAACTCAATTCGATGAGCGAAGCCGTTCTGTTGAAACCGGTTGTGACCGGATTTTTCGACGAGCCGACCAACACCGTGAGCTACGTGGTGCGCGACCCCAGCTCGACCGCCTGCGCCGTGGTCGATTCCGTGCTCGAGTTCGACTCCGCCTCAGGCCGCACCTCGACCGCGTTCGCCGATCAGATCGTCGCCCATGTCAAGGCGCAAGGCCTGACCGTCGAATGGATTCTCGAAACCCATGTCCACGCCGATCATCTCTCGGCCGCCCCCTATATCCAGCAGACGCTCGGCGGCAAGATCGGCATCGGCGCCAATATCACGATCGTGCAGACGATCTTCGGCAAGATCTTCAACGCCGGCACCGAATTCGAGCGTGACGGCAGCCAGTTCGACCGTCTGTTCAACGATGGCGATCGCTTCACGATCGGTGCCTTGCAGGGCCAGGTGATGCACACACCCGGCCACACCCCCGCGTGCATGACCTGGCTGATCGGCGATGCCGCCTTCGTCGGCGACACGCTCTTCATGCCCGATTATGGCACCGCCCGCTGCGATTTTCCGGGTGGCGACGCCCGCACCCTCTATCGCTCGATCCAGAAAATCTTCGCCCTGCCGGCGGAAACCCGGCTGTTCATGTGCCACGACTACCGCCCCGCCACCCGCACCATCTTCGCCTGGGAAACCACGGTGGCGGCGGAGCGCGCCGCGAATATCCACGTCCGTGACGGCGTGACCGAGGATGAATTCGTCGCGATGCGCGAAGCCCGCGACGCCACGCTCGACATGCCGCGGCTGATCCTGCCGTCGATCCAGGTCAACATGCGCGCCGGTGACATGCCGCCCGCCGAGTCCAACGGCACCACCTATCTGAAAATCCCGGTGAATGTTCTATAACCGCCGCTCCCTCGGGCGACAGGAACGCGACGGATCATGAGCGGCCCCCATCAGATCACCCTGCGCCAGATCGAGGCCTACCGCTTCGAATGCGATTTCGGGCCTGGCCTGCCGCGTGTCACGACCGATGAAACCCCGCCGCTCGGCGGCGGTACCGGCCCCGCGCCGGTCGATCTGCTGCTCGCATCGGTCGCATCCTGCATGTCCTCGAGTTTTCACTTCGCGATGGGCAAGTTCCACGAGGCCGCCGGACCGATCGTGACCACGGCGGCCGCGACCACCGGGCGCGACGAGCATAACCACCTGCGCGTCCAGGCGATCGAGATCGCCATTGGTTTCGCCGAACCGGCGGCATCGATCGGTCATCTCGACCGGATTCTGGCCCAGTTCGAACAATTCTGCACCGTCGGCGCCTCGGTCGCGCGCGGCATCCCGGTTCACGTCACGGTCACCGACGGCGCCGGCACGATCGTGAAGGCCTGACGCACCATGGCGCGCGACATCGATCAGCGGCTGATCGCGGCAGGGCAGGGGGCGCGGCGCGGCTTGAGTGCCGCCATCGCTCTTGGTTTTGCCGCCGGCATCGCGGTCATCATCCAGGCGTTTCTGCTCGCGCGCTTCGTCTCGGCGATCATTTTCCAGCACGCCCCGCTGGCGGCCGAGCGGCCCGATCTCGTCCTTCTGCTCGTCCTGTTCGTCATCCGCGCCGCCCTGAGCTATGCCGCCGAGCTCGCCGCCTACCGCGCCGCCGCTGTCGTGAAACTCTCGCTGCGCCGCACCCTGCTCGATCATCTGTTCACACTCGGACCCGCCTACGCCGCCGGCGAGCGCAGCGCCGATCTCGCGGCCACCATGCTCGACGGGGTCGAGGCGCTCGAACCCTATCTCGCGCGCTACCTGCCGCAGATGGCGCTGGTCGCGATGGTGCCGCTCGCGATCCTGGCGGTGGTGCTGCGCCTTGATTGGATCAGCGCGCTGATCCTCGTGGTCAGCGGCCCGATCATCCCGCTGTTCATGGTGTTCATCGGCTACCGCGCCGAGGCGATCAACCAGCGCCAGTGGCGGCAATTGCTGGTGATGAGCGCGCATTTTCTCGATGCGGTGCAAGGCATCACCACGCTCAAGCTGTTCGGCCGCGCGCGCGACGAAATCGCCCTGATCGGCCGGATCTCCGATGATTACCGCCGCGTCACCATGGAAGGGTTGCGGGTCGCCTTCCTCACCTCGGCGGCGCTCGAGTTCTTCGCCTCGCTCTCGATCGCGCTGGTCGCGGTGCTGTTCGGCGCGCGGCTGATCCATGGCGACATCGCCTTCTTCCCGGCGTTCTTCGTGCTGCTGCTGGTCCCCGAATTCTTCCTGCCGTTGCGCGGTCTCGCCACGCATTACCACGCGCGGATGACCGCCCTGGCCGCCGCCCGCCGGATATTCGATGTGCTCGACACCCAACCCGCCATGCGTTGGGGCACAGCGATTCTGCCCGAAGGCGCCGTCTCGATCGCCTGCGCCGGCCTCGCGGTCGAATATACGCCGGGTGTCGCGGTGCTGCGCGACATCGATTGTGTGTTTCCCGCCGGCTCCCTCACCGCCATCGTCGGCCGGTCGGGCGCCGGTAAATCGAGCCTCGCCGCCGCCCTGCTCGGCTTCACCGCCCCGGCCGCGGGACGCATCACGATCAATGGCGCCATCGCGCTCGATACGCTCGACCGGGAATCCTGGTGGCGTCACCTCGCCTATGTGCCGCAGACGCCCCGGCTGTTCGCCGGCACCATCGCCGACAATCTGCGCCTCGCCCGGCCCGATGCCGATGCCGCCGCGATGCACGCCGCCCTCGCGCGCGCCAAACTCACCGACATCGTAGCCGATCTGCCCCACGGGCTCGACACCATGATCGGCGATGCCGGCGAAGGCCTCTCCGGCGGCCAGGTCCAGCGCCTCGCGCTGGCGCGCGCCTTTCTCAAGGACGCGCCGCTGCTGGTGCTCGATGAGGCCACCGCCCATCTCGACCTCGAAACCGAAGCCGAGCTCACCGAGGCGATCGCCGATCTCGCGCGCGGCCGCACCACCATCATCATCGCGCACCGCCTCGCCACCGTGCGGCGCGCCGACCGGATTCTGGTGCTCGAGGCCGGACGCATCGTCGAATCCGGCACCCATGCCAACCTGCTCGCCCGCGGCGGTGCCTATGCCGCGCTGATCGCCCCGCCGCCGATCACCGCGGCACCGCTCGCACCGGAGGCCGCATGCGCGACCTGATCCGGCTGATGCGCCTCTATACGCCCTACCGGCGCTGGATCGCCGGCGGCATCGCCCTCGGCCTGATCACGGTGCTCGCGAATTTCGGCCTGCTCGCGCTGTCCGGCTGGTTTCTCGCCACCGCCGGCGTGGTCGGCCTCGCCGGCTTCGCGGTGCAGAACGCCTTCAATTTCTTCACCCCCGCCGCCGGCGTGCGCTTCTTCGCCACTGTGCGCGTGGTCGCGCGCTACACCGGGCGTCTGGTCGATCACGAAACCACCTTCCGCCTGCTCGCCGGCCTGCGCACCGATCTCTATGCCCGGCTCGAACCTTTGGCACCGCTCGGCCTCGCCGGCGATCGCGGCGGCGATCTGCTCGGCCGGCTGGTCGCCGATATCGACCGGCTGGGCGATTTTTTCCTGCGCGTCATCTCGCCCTTCGCGGTCGCTATATTTGGCGCGGTGCTGATGGCGCTGGTGTTCGCCGCGTTTTCACCTCTGGCCGGGCTGGTGCTGCTGGCCGGGCTGGTTCTGGCCGGCGCTTGTCTGCCGCTCGCCAGCCTGCGCCTCGGCCGTGGCCCCAGCAGCGATGCCGTGACCCTGCAAACCGCGATGCGCGCCGACCTGATCGATGGCGTTCAAGGCATGGCCGAGCTGCTCACCTATAATGCCGCCCCGGCGATGCAAACGCGGGTCGATCGCGCCAGCACCGCGCTGGCCGGGCGCCAGGGGCGTCTCGCCGCCGTCGCCGGCTTCGGCATCGCGGGCAATCTGCTGATCGCCAATCTCACCATGGCGGCGATGCTTCTGATCGGCGGCGCCCTGGTGGCCGATCACCGCCTGCCCGGCCCCGATCTCGCGCTGCTCGCCCTCGGCGCCATGGCCGCGTTCGAGGCGGTGGCGCCGCTGGCCACCGCGTTTCAACTGCTGGGCGGCATGCGGGACTCGGCACGGCGCGTGTTCGAGATCATCGATCGCCCGCTGCCGATCCACGACCCCGCAACCAGCCCGAAGCGGCCGGATCACCTCGCCCTGCGCTTCACTGGTGTGCGACTGCGCTATCCCGCGCCGGACGAAGCGATCGGCGAGAGCCGGCGGAACTGGGCGCTCGATCGGCTGGATCTCGCGATCGAACCGGGCGAACATGTCACGATTCTCGGCCGCAGCGGCGCGGGCAAAACCTCGCTGGTCAATCTGCTGCTGCGCTTCGCCGATTATCAGGAAGGTTCGGCGACACTCGGCGGCGTGGAATTGCGCGCGATCCGCGGCGATGACCTGCGCTCGCTGATCACCCTGGTGTCGCAACGCACCCAGATGTTCGCAGGCTCCGTGCGCGACAATCTGCTGATCGCCAACCCTGCGGCGGACGATGCCGCACTTTGGCATGCGCTCGACATCGCCCAGCTCGCCGATTTCGTCCGCGCCCAGCCCGACGGGCTGGATGCGCTGGTCGGCGAAGCCGGCGTCAAAATCTCCGGCGGCGAGGCCCGCCGCCTGTCCATCGCCCGCGCCGCCCTGCGCGACACGCCGTTCCTGATCCTCGACGAACCGACCGAAGGCCTCGATCCGCTGACCGAGGCCGCAATCCGCGCCGCCATCGTCCCGCTCGCCATCGGCCGCACCACCATCACCATCACCCACCGGCTCGAAGGCATCGCCCCGACCGATCGCGTCGTGGTGCTCGAGCGGGGGCGCGTGGCCGAGGATGGACCCTACGCCACCCTGCGCGCGGCGGGCGGCACCGTCGCGCGCCTCGCCGTTCTGCATGACCGGGTTGCGCGTCTCTGAGCATTTTCGGGGACGGGCGGCGATAACATTCTCCGTATCGAATATGTCCATTGATCCAGATCAATGATCTGAAATTTTTCTCTGCTACAGGTGACAATGCGTTCATGAAACGCCCGACGAGGAATCAGCCGCGCCGGCCTGTCGTTCTGGGATCAAGCCGATGATCAATCCGACCGTAGTCGATTTATCCCGACTACAATTCGCGCTCACAGCGCTCTACCACTTCCAGTTCGTCCCGTTGACCCTGGGGATGACCTTCATTCTCGCCGCGATGGAGACGGTCTACGTCATCACCGGCAAACCGATTTACAAGGAAATGACCCAGTTCTGGGGCAAATTATTCGGGATCAACTTCGCCATCGGCGTCGCGACCGGCCTGACCATGGAATTCGAGTTCGGCACCAACTGGTCGATGTATTCGCATTTCGTGGGCGATGTGTTCGGCACACCGCTCGCCATCGAAGGCTTGATGGCGTTCTTCATGGAATCCACCTTCGTCGGCCTGATGTTCTTCGGCTGGGACCGGCTGAGCAAGCCAGCCCATCTCGCGGTGACCTATATCGTCGCCCTCGGCTCGAACCTCTCGGCCCTCTGGATCTTGATCGCCAACGGCTTCATGCAGGACCCCTCGGGTGCCAAATTCGACCCGACCACGATGCGCATGCAGTTCAAGAGCTTCGGCGCCCTGGTGTTCAGCCCGGATGCCCAGGCCAAATTCGTCCACACCTCGATCGCCGGCTATGTCGCCGGCGCGATGTTCGTGATGGGGGTCAGCGCCTATTACATGCTGCGCAAACAGCACCGTGAATTCGCCGCCCGCAGCTTCCGCATCGCCGCCCTGTTCGGCCTGATCTCAACGGTCGCCGTCGTCACCCTCGGCGATGCGCTGGGCCGGATGGATTATCTGGTGCAGCCGACCAAACTCGCCGCGATGGAAGGCCTCTGGCACTCCACCAAGGGTCCGGCCACGCCGTGGAAAGTCATCGCACTGCCCGATGACGCGGCACAAAAGGACGTCTTCTCGATCGGCATCCCCTACGTGCTGACCCCGCTGGTCGCCCATGCCTGGGACAAGACCATCCCCGGCATCTACGCCCTCGAGCGTGACGCCCAGAGCAAGACCGTCAACGGCATCAAGGCGATCATCGCGCTGAAAGCCTATGGCGCCTCGCACGATCCCGCGGCCCTGGCCGAGTTCCGCAAACACGAGAACGACATGGGCTACGGCTTCCTGGCCCAGCGCTTCGCGCCGGATCAGAATCTCTCGGCGATCACGCCGGCGCAATTGCCCACCGTTCTGGCGAAAACCGCGCGTGAAACCATCCCCAACGTGTTCGTCGAGTTCTGGTCGTTCCGCCTCATGGTCGGCCTCGGCCTCGCCTTCCTCGTGGTGTTCGCCTTCGGCGCCTACTACAGCCTGAAGAACGAGCTGGAAAAGCACCCGCTCGTGCTCAAGGCCTCCATGCTGGCGATCCCGCTGCCCATCCTCGCCTGCGAATTCGGCTGGGTCACCGCGGAAAACGGCCGCCAACCCTGGACCGTCTATGGCTGGCTGCCCACGTTCCAGTCCGCCTCCTCGCATGGCGTCGGCTACATGATCTTCTCGCTGGTCGGGTTCGTGCTGCTCTACAGCCTGTTCATCGCCGCCGAGCTCTATCTGATGTTCAAATTCGCCCGCCTCGGCCCCGGTGTTCACGCCGCGCCGGTCAAGCCGCTGAAAGCGCCGGCCCAGCCGGTCTATGGTCAGCCCGGCTATGCCGACAAGCCGTGGCAATAAGGAAGTATTGATATGGAACTCTACATCGTACTCAAGGTGATCTGGGCGCTGCTGCTCGGCGTCCTGCTCACCGGCCTCGCCGTGATGGTGGGGATGGACATGGGGGTCGGCACCCTGCTGCGCTTCGTCGGCAAAAACGATGGCGAACGCCGCACCGCGCTCGCCATCATCGGCCCGCACTGGGATGGCAACCAGGTGTGGTTCATCCTCGGCGGCGGCGCGATCTTCGCCGCCTTCCCGACCCTCTACGCCACCTCGTTCTCGACCTTCTACGTCGTCATGATCCTGCTCCTGTTCAGCATGATCATGCGTCCGGTCGCCTTCGAGTACCGCTCCAAGGTCGATGCCCGGAAATGGCGTGATACCTGGGATTGGGCCTTCCTCATCTCCGGCGCCGTGCCCATGATCATCTACGGCGCCGCCTTCGGCAACGTGCTGCAGGGCGTCGGCTTCCACTTCAGCTGGGATGGCCAGTATTACCAGGACGAAAGCTTCATCTGGTATCTGCTCAATCCCTTCGCGCTGATGTGCGGTGTTCTCTCCCTCGCCCTCGCGGTGCATCAGGGCGGTGCCATGCTGATGATCCGCGGTGAAGGGCCCATCGCCGAACGCGCCCGGCGCTTCGCGATCGGCGGCGGCCTTCTCGCGGCCGTCCTGTTCGTGATCGGCGGCGTCTGGATCGCCTTCATCAAGGGGTTCGCCTTCACCCAGAAGGTCAACCCCGGCATGCCGGCCACCCCGCTCGGCGGGCCGGACGTGGTGATGCGCGCCGGTGCCTGGCTCGATAATTTCCACACCTACCCGCTCCTCTGGGTCCTGCCCGCGCTCGGCGTGCTCGGCATGGTCGGCGGCCCGCTGATGCTGCTGGCGAACAAGCCGATCATCGGCTGGTGGCTCGGCGCCATCGCCTGGGTCGGCGTCATCTTCACCGCCGGCGGTGCGATGTTCCCGTTCCTGATGCCCTCGACCACCGCACCCGCCCAGAGCCTCACCGTGTGGAACGCCTCCGGCAGCGCCTATAACCTGGCCTGGATGCTGGCCTTCTCGCTGGTCTTCGTGCCCATCATCCTGACCTACACCTCCTGGGCGTTCCGGGTCATGAAGGGCAAGGTCCATACCGAAACCGTCGTCGCTGACGACCACTCCTACTGAAAGGATCGCGCGTCATGAAAAACCTGCTTAAAATCGGCGGCCTCGCGGCGGTGGTGGTGGTTTCCCTGCTGCTCGCGGTCGTCGCGGGCGACTATGGTCCCTGGTACTTCGCCTGGCTGGTCGGCACCACCATGATCGTGCTGATCGCCGCCAGCGGTGCCGTGTTGTTCGAAACCCAGGAAGCGACCCGCGTCGCCAACCGCAACCTCTAAGGAGACCGTGCCATGCTCGGTGGACTCGAAGGGCTGATCGTCTTCATCCCGTTTGCCTATCTCGGCCTCTACTTCATCGCCTGGCGCTACACCAAAAAGCGCTTCCCCTGATCCGAAAGCCAGGCTGACACACCAAAAAGGCCAGGGGCGAAACCCCTGGCCTTTTTCTGTCCAACCCACAAGGCGTCGCGCTGCTTAGAGTG
>NZ_JBMFGY010000013.1:0-2825 GCF_049977125.1 Acidiphilium sp.
CAATTTGTTGACGAAATGCTAAAACGACGAGTGTAAAATTTTCTGACAACTCACGCCGGTCGCTCGATCTGCTAGGCTCGGCCCGAAGAGGTCAGACGCAATGCGCCTGACCTTCCGGTGCCCGGCCCTCATCCGCAACGCCGGATCGTCGCGATGATGGCGGGCGGGGAGGGGGATCAGCCGACGATTTCGGTACCAGCAAAAAAGAACGCGATTTCCTGCGTGGCGGCGTCTGGCGCATCCGAGCCATGAACTGAATTGGCCTCGATGTCCTCGGCGAATTCAGCGCGGATGGTGCCGGGAGCGGCTTTTTTCGGGTCGGTGGCCCCCATGATCTCGCGATTCTTAGCGACGGCGTTTTCACCTGCCAGCACCTGTACCACGACCGGTCCAGACGTCATGAACGCGACAAGACCGGCGAAAAACGGGCGGTCCTTGTGTACGCCATAAAACTGCTCAGCCTGTGATCTGGTAAGGTGGATACGCTTTTGTGCAACGATGCGCAGCCCGGCATCCTCGAAGGTGGCGTTGATCTTGCCGGTCAGATTGCGGCGGGTGGCGTCAGGTTTGATAATCGACAGCGTATGTTCGATGGGCATGGTTTGTCTCTTTTCAGCGATTTGGAAGAACGATTCCGGAGTTGGGGCGGCCATAGCTTTCATCGCCGGTATGGGCAAGCCCCACGCCGTGGGTTAGCAAGCGGGCATGAGCCTTCTTCGCATCGAAAATCTGTCCTTCAGCATCGCCGGTCGTGCCTTGCTGGAAAACGCGGCCCTGGTGGTCGATCCCGGTCGCAAGATCGGACTGATCGGCCGAAATGGTGCCGGAAAATCGA
This sequence comes from Acidiphilium sp., assembly GCF_049977125.1. Lineage (NCBI taxonomy): Bacteria > Pseudomonadati > Pseudomonadota > Alphaproteobacteria > Acetobacterales > Acidocellaceae > Acidiphilium > Acidiphilium sp. Next base: position 836 of record NZ_JBMFGY010000013.1, read on the forward strand.
CGTTATTGAAGCTGATCCAGGGCATCAACCCGCCGGATGGCGGCTCCATTCGCTTGGCCAACCGGGCCAGGCTCGGCGCGGTGGCGCAGGAGGCGCCAGCCGGGCCGATCACCCCGATCGAAGTGGTCCTGGCCGCCGATGTCGAACGGACGGCGCTTCTGGCCGAGGCCGAACATGCCGCGCCGGAACGGCTGGGCGAGATTCACGATCGGCTGATCACGATCGATGCGGATAGCGCGGCCTCGCGAGCGGGGGCGATTCTGGCGGGGCTGGGATTCGATGATCGCGCGCAGAGCCAGCCGATGTCGAGTTTCTCCGGTGGCTGGCGCATGCGGGTGGCGCTGGCGGCCGCCCTGTTCGCGGCACCGGATTTATTACTGCTCGATGAGCCGACCAATCACCTCGATCTCGAAGCGACCCTGTGGCTTGAAACCTGGTTGGCGCGATTCGGCGGCGCGGTGCTGATGGTCTCGCATGATCGGGATCTGCTCGATCGGGCGGTGGACAGCATCGCGCATCTGGATCGGGGCAAGATCACCCTCACACCGGGCGGGTTTGCCGAATTCGTGCGGATCAGGACCGAGCGTGCCGAGCAACAGAACCGCGCTGCGGCAAAGATCGCCGAGCAGCGGGCGCATATGCAGAGTTATGTCGATCGGTTCCGCGCCAAAGCGAGCAAGGCCCGTCAGGCGCAGTCGCGGTTGAAGGCCTTGGCCAAGATGCCGATGATCGACACCATCGTCGAGGATCACCCGACGCGCTTCGCATTTCCAGAACCGCGTGAACTCTCACCGCCGCTTCTCTCGCTCGATCGGGTTTCGCTCGGGTATGGCGAGCGGGTGGTGCTGTCAGGCGTGTCGCTGCGGATCGACATGGAGGACCGTATTGCGCTGCTAGGGGCGAACGGTAACGGTAAGTCCACCTTGGCGAAGGCGCTGGCGGGCCGGCTGGCACCGATGAGCGGCAGCAGTTTTCGCACACGCGGAATCACGGTAGGCTATTTCGCGCAGCATCAGGAAGATGATTTGCATCTTGACGACACGCCGTTGCTGCATCTGTCCCGAGTACTGCCGAACGCGACGCCGACTCAGGTGCGGGCACAGGCGGCACGATTTGGCTTGGATGCAGCGCGGGTGGAGACCAAGGTAGGGCAGCTGTCTGGTGGCGAGAAGGCGCGTCTGCTCCTCGCGCTGGCGACCCGGGATGCGCCGCAGGTGCTCATCCTCGATGAACCGACCAATCACCTCGACATCGACGCACGAGAGGCGCTGGTGCGGGCGCTGACCGATTTTCCGGGAGCGGTGATTCTGGTGACGCATGACACCCATCTGATCGATCTCGTCGCGGATCGCTTAATGCTGGTCGCGGGCGGCAAGGTCGAGGCCTATGAGGATGATCTGGAAGCGTATCGGCGGTTGATCACCCAGAGGACCGCGACGGGCGGCGAGCGGAAATCAGCCCCGCAGACCAAAGAGGATCGCAAGGCGCGCGCCGAAGCGCGTGAGGCAACCGCGCCGCTGCGCAAAATTGGCCGTGAGGCGGAAAAGACGATCAAGACGCTGGAAGCCGAGAAACGCAAGCTCGAAGCGAAACTGGCTGATCAAGCCTTCTACGCCCGCGCGAAATCCGAGGAGATCACCGCGATCCAACTTCGACTGGGCGCAATCGGCACCGAGATCGAGGCGGCAGAGACGATATGGCTTGAGGTTGAGGCGGCGCTGGACGGGGTAGGGTAGGGGCTTCAGATTTGGAAGGCGCGCGGCTTGAGGCCGCGCGCCGGAGATGATCAGAACAGAACGCCGCCTTCGAGCAGGAAATCGGCCTGATTGCGGCTGCCGCCGTCGTTGCCGTAGCCGGAGCTGGGCATGCCAGTGTTGTTGAACTTGGTCAGATGCAACAGAGCGACGTCGGTCCGGGCAAACAGATTACCCTGCTGCCAGGTCGGCGTAACCGATAATCCAATGCCTTGCGCGCCCGGGTTCAGGAACCA
>NZ_JBMFGY010000013.1:2925-48952 GCF_049977125.1 Acidiphilium sp.
CCGTAGAAATAACCATCCGCACCACCGGTCAACGCAAGCGTTCCGAGCGGACCGCCGTTGATGTTGATCGCGGTCGGGCCGCTCATGGCTTGCGCCGATTGCAGCGCCAGCAGCGAGATCGTGGCGCCAAGACCGAGCGACGCAAGAGTCGCACCGAGCGACTTGCGCCGGGTTCTGATTTTTGTAGCCTGCATAATGCCTCCTGTTTAAGCGATTGATGCGTACGTTGCCCTTAAATTAACCGAGATCGGCTCATTTCGAACTGCCGCAGCGCAGCATGATTCACCCGACGCAAACTACATGCCGCTGCAAGAATATGCATCAGTAACCAGGTCAATTCGACGCGATTGACGCCAAGTGTTGCATTTTTACGACATTTAGGATGGCGCGAAAAACGCCGTGATCGCGGCGATCGTCTCAGCGAGCCCAACGCGCTGAACAATCACATCGGGCGGAAACGCCGATTCCAGCCGCGAGGGAAACGCGCGGTCGAGCAGAACGAACACACCGCGGTCGCTCGCGCGCCGAATCAGCCGGCCGAAGCCCTGCCGAAGGCGCAGCCGCACAATGGCGTCATCATAGGATTTCGGATCGCCCTCCGCGAGATGGGAGCGCCGAATCCGGTGCAGAATATCCGGCCGTGGCCAGGGCGTGCGCTCGAACACGACCAGACGAAGTGCATTGCCGGGGACATCGACACCATCGCGCATCGCATCGGTGCCTAACAAACAGGCATTGTGCTCGGTCCGGAAAATATCAACCAGCGTGGCATTGTTCATCACATCGACATGCTGGGCGTATAGTGGAATATTTTCCGCCTCCAGTGCCGGCGCGATGCGCGATTGCACCGCGCGCAGGCGCGAAATGGCGGTGAACAAGCCAAGAGCGCCGCCGCCCGCGGCAAGAAACAGGGCGCGGAAAGCCGCGGCAAGCCCGTCCATATTGTCGCGCGGCGCATCGCGTACCACGAAAATACGGGTTTGAGCCGGGTAATCGAACGGTGAGGCAAAACCAGCGCGAATCGCCGGTGTCGGTAGATAGATCGCGCCACTGCGGGCGGCGGCGCCGCGCCATCCGGCTTCGGGATCTGTCTCGGTCGTGGTGTCGCGCAGCGTCGCTGAAGTGATCAGCAGCCCGTGCGACGGCGCGGCGACGGTTTCGGCGAAGGCTTCGGTCGGATCGAGCAAATGTGACAGCAGAGCAGCGTCTCGTCCCAGACGGATGAACAGGATATGACGTGGTCGTGTGCCGGGTTCCAACGGCGCGGCGCTGACGCTGGCGAGCATGCGGCGCCAGGCGGCCAGGTTATCGAGCGCCCGGCGACGCAGACTACGGGCCATCGCCTCGATGCGCTGGCGATCACGCGCCTCGATCGTGTCGGCTTCGGCATCGAGTCGCGCCAGCAGCCGGTCGCGAATCGCCTTGAGCGGGGTTTCCAGCCGGGAAAGGGCGCGTTCCAGCGTCACGGCGGTCTCGGCCAAATCCGGTTCAACGGGGTGGAGATCGACCTCGAAATCAAGGGCTGACTCACGATCGGCTGATCTGGCGCGGGCACGCGCCTGCGTGACCAGGGCGTTGAGGAAGGCTTCGGCCGGGCCGGTGCCGATCGTATCGAGTTCGGCACCCCCCGTTGAACCAAGTCGGGCAAAAAATGCCGAACCGGGCAGCACGCGGGCGGCAATCAGCGCGGCATCGAGCGGGGCCGCCAGTGTTTCATCAGCGTCGAGCAGATCGGCGATGCGCGGCGCGATGCCGCGAGCGCGTGAGCGACCCCCTTCGGCGCCAAGCAGCCAGCGACGCAATTCGGCCATTTCGATACCGGAGAGTTCGGCCGAAAATGCCGAATCGGCCGCATCGAACAGATGATGCCCCTCATCGAACACATAACGGGTGGGTATGCTGTTATCATCCAACCCGCCCCACACCGCCTGTGCCATGACCAGGGCATGATTGGCGATCACAAGATCGGCGCCGCGCGCCCGGCGGATGACGTGTTCGATCGTGCATCGTTTCCAGTGCGGGCAGGCACCATGGATGCATTCACCGCGCCGATCAGCAATTTGGGGCAGTAAGGCAGTACCGAATAATTCAGCAAACCATCCGGGCAGATCCCCCCCGGCGACATCATGATCGCTCGACACCAGCGCCCAGCGCGCAATCAATCCTAACGCAATGAGATTAGAGCCGCCGTTATTAACGGCGTCTTCATAGTTCAGCAGGCATAGATAGTTTTCACGACCCTTGCGGAGCACAACCCGATTGCGTCGCTTCACGGGGTCGGGTTCGAGCCGGGCGAGTTCCTGTTCGATCTGACGTTGGAGGTGACGGGTGTAGGTTGAAATCCAAACGCTACCCTGGTTACGCTCCGCCCAGAGCGAAGCGGGGGCGAGGTACCCCAGGGTTTTGCCGGTGCCGGTGCCAGCCTCGGCGAGGACGCAATGCGGCGCCCCCTCGGTTGCGGCGGGGGCGAACGCGGCGGTGGCGGCAGAGGCATAATCCGATTGCGCCGGGCGCTGCTCGGCATGATCGCCGAGCAGCTTAGCCAGTCGGTTGCGCGCAGCTTCCGGCGCGACCGGGAAGGCGGAGGGTGGCGGGCGTGGCGCTTCATCGTCCCATTCCGGCAGGATCGACCACAGCCGCAGCGGACCGCGATCCGGTCGCGCGGCGGCATCGTCGAGTGCGGCTGCCACGGCTCTCGCCCACGGCCAGCCGGCACTACCCATCAGGGCGGCCAGACCGGCGGCATGGCGGTTCATTTTGAGGGTTCTGCCCTGCGCGAGGCGGATGAGCAAAGCATCGGCAAGTTCCGGCAGGAGCGCCGCCGCGTCTTCGATCGTGATCGGCGGTTCGAGGTCGAGTGCCCGCGCCATGGCGGCCGCCGTGGGCGCTACGGCCTGCGCCGGCAGGACGAAGGCATAAAGTTCGAGCAGATCGAGCGTCTTAACATTGGTGCCAAGGCGTCTGAGCGTTGATGGGGCGTGGATCACCAGCGGCGGCGGCATCCCGCGCACGGCGCTGCGAGCGGCATCGATGGTGAGATGCAGCAATTCGCCGTCGATTGTCAGAATCGCGGCACGTCCGTGGGCGGTGACCAACGATGGCGCATCGGGCAACAGCGATCGTGGCGGCGCGTTCATGCTCAAGGTTTAGCCGGACCGTGGTTTAAAACAACAACGCCCAAACAGCTCAGGCACTCAATGATGCCACGACGGCCTCGAACATTGGCGTGGTGAGGCGGCCGGTATTGGTGTTTAGCCGCGAGACATGGAAACTATCGGTCAGGGTGATGCCATTGGGCAGGGTCGTGGTCGCGCCGTGGACAAATTTCGCAAAGCTGCTCTTGAGACCAAAGGCACGGAGCGTTGCCTGATGGGCGATGCCGCCGAGCGCCATGATGGCGCGCAGATGATGCATTCGGTCGATCTCATCACGCAGGAACCGATTGCAGGTGGCTATTTCAACCGGTAACGGCTTATTTTCCGGTGGCACACAACGGACCGCGTTGATAATGCGGCAATTGTGCATGGTCAGCCCATCATCGGCACGTTCATGATACGCCCCGGTCGCGAAGCCGAATTTAAGCAGGGTCTCGTAGAGTAATTTACCGGCGAAATCGCCAGTGAACGGTCGGCCGGTGCGATTGGCGCCGCGCAGGCCGGGAGCAAGGCCGACGATGAGCAGTCCGGCACTCAAAGGGCCGAAACAAGCCACCGGGGCATTATGCCAATCTGGAAATTTGCGCTGATTTACCGATCGAAAATCGGCCAGGCGCGGACAGAGCGCGCAATCCGCAGCCGGTATAGCCATGTTCGGCCTATTCGACCTCGGCTTCAGCGCGCTGCGTCCGCTGGCGCGGTTCGGTCTGACGACGGGTGAAATCGCCGGCGATATCCGAGAGTTCAACGAATTGATCAGCCTGCCGGCGCAGCTCATCGGCAATCATTGGCGGCGCGGTCTTGATGGTCGATACAACAGAGACGCGAACGCCGCGGCGCTGCACGGCTTCAACCAGCCGGCGGAAGTCGGAATCTCCGGAAAACAAAATGGCATGGTCGATATGTGGAGCCATCTCCAGCATGTCGATGGCCAGTTCGATGTCCATATTGCCCTTCACCCGGCGCCGACCGGCACCATCGGTGAATTCCTTCGCTGGTTTGGTGACCAGCGTATAACCATTATAGGCCAGCCAATCGGTCAGGGGCTTGAGCGGCGAGTATTCCTCGGTATCAAGCAAGGCCGAGTAATAATAGGCACGAATAAGATTGACACTACCAAAAAAATCCAAGAGTCGTCGGTAATCGACATCGAATCCCACAGCGCGAGACGCAGCATATAAATTGGCGCCATCGATAAAGAGCGCAGTCTTTTCATGGGGGAGTAAGCGCATTGCCAAAACCTTCCGAATCGGGATTGTCTCAAAATATTCAAGTTGAATATGGCCGGCAGATCGTCTTCCTTACGCGAAACCGCCTTGATCGTATAGGGTAAACCACATGCTATTGATCGCGATCGGGTCAAATCTGCCGGGTGCCAATGGGGAGAGCCCGCGGGAAACCTGCCGCGCGGCGCTCGAAATCTTGCGACGAACGGACGGGATGGCTTTCGTTAAAATCTCACCATGGTATCGGACCCGGCCGATCCCGCGCGATGATTCGCAGCCTGATTTTTGTAACGGCGTCGCGCGCTTCGAGGGAAGGCCCGACCCGGCTTGGCTGATGGCAACCCTGCATCGCATCGAAGCCAGTTTCGGTCGGGTGCGTTCGGTAGCCAACGCCGCGCGCACGCTCGATCTCGATGTGATCGACATGAACGGCATGATCCGTGCTGAGCCGTCGCCGACACTACCGCATCCGCGAGCGCATCTGCGGGCTTTTGTGCTTCAACCGCTTCTTGATGTCGCGCCCGAATGGGTGCACCCTTCGCTCAGACGAAGCTGCGCCCAGCTTTTAGCCGCGCTGCCGAACCATGACGCGGATTTCCTGGTTCCGTGGTAGCTGTGTCGGAGCCGGTGGCTTGACGCCGATTGTCGGAATTGGTTGCGCTGCAACGTATCGTCTGGTAACCAACCATTTAGTCTCTATGATTTAGCAGGTTCACGAGGCGGGCATCTCGGTCGTCGTCCGCGCAGTAGTTTTTATCATGCGTTTCAGAGCGCATGGCGATGGGAGTTGGTTAAATGGCACGCGTAACCGTTGAAGATTGCATCGAACAGATCCCCAACCGCTTCGAGTTGGTCCTGCTGGCGGCGCAGCGTGCGCGTAACCTCGCGCGTGGTGCAGCCATCACGATCGATCGCGATAATGACAAGAACCCCGTGGTGGCATTGCGCGAGATCGCCGATGTTTCCGTTGATTTTGGCGGGCTTGAGCAGGATTTGATCAAGTCGCTGTCGCGTGTGCCTGATCCAGAGCCGATCGACGAGGAGGTTCAGGATCTGATCCCGACCGATCAGAATATTTTCGGGTTGCAGGACGTCTCCGCCGAGGAAGAAGCCGCCGCCCTCGCCGCCGAATCCGAGGAAATGACCTCCGAGGATATCGCGGCCGCGATCGAGGCGGAGCTTGGCGGCGGGCGTCTGCGCCGCTGAACCGAGACTCCATGCCATGGTGATGGGGCGCGCCGGGGTCGGTATCAACCAGCCTGCGGCCGCGCCGGATGGGGTCGCCAACGGCACCGCGGTCTATCATGAGGCTTTGGTCCCACTGCTGAATCGAATCAGCAGCTACGATGCTAAAATCGATCCCGCAGTGATCGATGCCGCTTACGGTATCGCCGCTGAAGCCCACGCCCGGCAGATCCGCGACAATGGCGACCCGTACATCACCCACCCGCTGGCGGTGGCTGATATTCTGGCCGGCTACCGGCTCGATGGCGACAGTATTGTGACCGCCCTCCTCCACGATGTCATTGAAGACACCAAAGTTACCCTGCCCGCTCTGCAATCACGCTTTGGTGCCGAAGTGGCGGGGCTGGTCGATGGTGTGACCAAGCTTACCAGGCTTGAACTTCAGTCGGACCGAACCAAGCAAGCGGAAAATTTCCGCAAGCTTGTCCTGGCGATGAGCAAGGATATTCGGGTTCTCCTGGTGAAGCTCGCTGATCGTCTGCACAACATGCGCACGATTCATTTCATGCAGGAACCGGAGCGCCGCGCTCGGATCGCACGCGAAACGATGGAGATCTATGCGCCGCTCGCCGAACGCATCGGCATGGATCGGGTCAAGACGGAATTACAGAATCTGTCCTTCGCCGTGCTCGATCCGGAAGCGTACGATTCGATTCAGGCGCGGATGAATTTTCTGCGCGGCCAAGGGGCTGACGTGATCGACGAAGTGCGCGCCGAGTTGCTGCGTATCTTCGCCACTGCAGGTGTCGAGGTGGTTGATATTGCGGGTCGGGAAAAATCGATTTTCTCGATCTGGGAAAAAATGCAACGACGCAATGTCGCTTTCGAGCAACTATCCGACATCATGGCGTTCCGTATTCTCGTCCCCACGCGGGAGGAATGCTATGTTGCCCTCGGAGCGATCCATGCCGCATTTCCCGTCATCGCCGGGCGGTTCAAGGATTATATCTCGACACCGAAAGCCAACCACTACCAGTCACTTCACACCGGCGTGACGCTTCGTCATCCGCGCAACCAGAAAATCGAGCTGCAGATCCGCACACCCGAAATGCATGCGGTGGCGGAAAACGGGGTCGCGGCGCATTGGGTCTATAAACAGGGGGACGCTTCGCCCTCCGATGTGAAGCAGTTCCGCTGGGTGCAGGACCTGCTTGAAATTTTGGAAAACTCCGCCGCACCTGACGAGTTTCTGGAAAACACCAAGCTCGAACTCTATCAGGACCAGGTTTTCTGCTTTACCCCGAAAGGCCAGTTGATCCAGTTGCCGCGCGGGGCGACGGCAGTCGATTTCGCCTACGCGGTGCATTCGCAGGTTGGCGACACCTGTGTGGGGGGGCGGATCAACGGACGGTTGATGCCTCTGCGCTACGAGTTGCAAAACGGCGACCAGGTGGAAATTCTCACCGCGCGGGGTGGAACCCCATCACCTTCGTGGGAGCGGTTTGTTGTCACCGGCAAGGCGCGTGCGCGTATCCGGCGATTTCTGGCCAGCCAGGTACGCGAGCAGAATCGTGACCAGGGCAAGGCGGCGCTGGCCAAGGCGTTCCGCCAGGACGGGGTCGACGGCTCGGAAAAAATTCTGGAAGCGGCGCTCAAATCGGTCAAGCAGCCGACGCTCGATGATCTCTATGTCGCGGTCGGCACCGGTAATCTGACCGCGAAAGAGGTGGTTCAAGCCGCCTACCCGGAATTGCGCGAGACGCGGGGGGCGCGGATGGTGCCCGGTATGCTCGCCCGCCCGCCGCGGGCGCCGGCGCGCCCGAACGCCTTGCCGCTGACAGGGCTGATTTCAGGCATGGAAGTGCATTACGCTGGCTGCTGCCACCCGCTGCCTGGCGATAAAATTGTCGGTATCATTGCGACCGGCAAGGGAGTGACGATCCATACCCGTGACTGCATGACGCTTGAGACCTTTGCCAATACACCGGAGCGGTTCATCGACGTCGATTGGGATTACGCGCAACTTGCCCAAGGCAAGGACAGCGGCAAAGATGGCGCCGGGCGCGATCGGCCGTTCACCGGCCGGATCAGCGTGATCACCGCCAATGGCCCGAACGCGCTTGCAAATCTGGCAAATGCGGTATCCAAGCAGGACGGTGCCATCGCCAACCTCAAGATCGTCCATCGCCAGCAGGATTTTTTCGAATGTCTGATGGATGTCGAAGTGCGCGATTTGCGGCATTTGTCGCAGGTGATTGCCGGGTTGCGCGCGGCCGGTGGGGTAGCGCAGGTCGACAGGGCCCGAACGTGAACGATCGGAACCCCAAACTGAAATATCCATGATCATCGGCATCGGCTCCGACCTGTGCGATATTCGGCGTATCGAGGAAACCCTGGCCCGATTTGGCGAGCGGTTCATCGCAAGGATCTTCACCGACAGTGAGCGACGCCGCTCCGAGCGCCGGCCGCACCAGCGTGCCGCGAGCTATGCCAAACGCTTTGCCGCGAAGGAGGCTTGCGCCAAGGCGCTGGGCACCGGTTTTCGGCGCGGCGTGTTTTTCTCCGACCTCGGCGTGGTCAATCTGCCGTCCGGCCAGCCGACCATGGCTCTCACCGGCGGGGCGGCAGTGCAATTAGCGCGCTTGATTTCGCCAGGAAAGAAGCCGTTTATCCATGTGTCGCTGACCGACGAATATCCCTATGCCTACGCGCAGGTAGTTATCGAGGCGCGGGAAGGGACCTGAACGATGATCGAGGATGATACAATGCCGGCAATCTGCCGGCATTTCGGCGTTTGCGGCGGCTGTACCGAGCAAGGCGTACCGACGTCGCATTACGTCGATACCAAACGGACATTGCTGGTCAATGCGCTCGCGCAGGCCGGGTTCGTCGATGCGCCCATCACCACAATGACCCTGGTGCCGATGGGAATGCGCCGGCGGGTCGATTTTGCGGCAATGCGGGTGGCGGGCGCGGTGAGACTCGGATTTCATGCAGCGCGATCGCGCGATGTGGTGGATATCGCCGAATGTCCCCTGGTGATCCCGGAAATCTCCGGGCTGATCGGCCCGGCAAGAGAATTGCTGGGCCGCCTGTCGGGATTTCGCAAATCGGGCAGTATTCTGGTCAACGCGACCGACAATGGTCTCGATATCTCGATTGTGCTGGATGGTGAGGCCAGCGCCGCCGATCGGGCTTGGCTGGTGGCATTTGCACGAACCCATGACGTGGCGCGGATCAGCTTGGGCGATGAACCTGTGCTGGTGATGCGCGCGGTTACCCTCGATGTCGATGGATTGGTCGTCACACCCCCACCGGGAGCGTTTCTCCAGCCCACCGTCGCAGGCGAGAGGGCCATTCGAAGCGCCGTAATGACCGGCCTGCCCGACCGCATGACCCGTAAATCACGTATCGTGGAACTCTATGCCGGAATTGGCACCCTGACCGGCGCTCTGGCGCAACGGGCGCGGGTGCATGCGGTCGAAGGCAGCAAGCCTGCCTGTGCCGCGCTCGGAACCGCAGCACGGCTTGCCGGACTAACCGGCAGGATCACGGTCGAAACCCGTGATCTGGCCCGCCGACCGGTAACGGCCAGAGAATTCGCCGGCTCTGCCGCGGTAGTGCTCGATCCGCCGTTCGATGGCGCCGGATCACAGATACGCGCAATCATCGAGTCGAAAGTGCCTCGCGTCATTTATGTCAGTTGTAATCCCGAAGCGCTGGCGCGCGAGTCGAAATGGTTGCGTCAAGCCGGCTATCGAGTGGTGGCGGCAACGCCGATCGATCAGTTTCCGGGATCGAGCCATCTGGAGAGTGTCGTTGTGTTCGCCCTCTGATCCCGCACTTCAGGGTTGCGTTACCTTGCGTGGCCGGCAATCGATGTGCTACGCGAAAATTATGGGTGTTACGATTTCCAGTTTCGAGACGAAATCGAGCCGCGTGGCGTCACTGCCGCGCGCTGCCTTTGCGCTTCGACTTATCCACCCCTGGGCGTGAACCCGGGCTTCTGCCCGGCGCGCGCAGGGGGGCCAGATGTCGAGGTTCAAGACTGCAGCAGCGAAGTGAGACCAACCCATGACAATCAATCACCCAAATTTCGGCGCGATCGCGGATGATCGCGTCATCATATTCGACACAACCTTGCGTGATGGTGAGCAATCGCCGGGTTTTTCGATGAATCTCGACGAGAAGCTACGCATGGCGGAGGCGCTGGCGGATCTTGGCGTCGACGTGATCGAGGCCGGATTTCCGATTGCGAGCCAGGGCGATTTCGAGAGTGTGCGCCGGATTGCCGAGAGTATTCATGGCCCCGTGATCACCGGGCTGGCACGATCGGGCCGTGAGGACATTCTGCGGGCGGCCGAAGCCGTAAAGCCGGCTGAGCGCAAGCGCATCCACACCTTCATCTCAACGTCGCCGCTGCATATGAAGTATAAACTGCGGATGGAGCCCGAGGCGGTGCTGGAAGCCGTTGGCCGATCGGTCGCGCTGGCGCGGGAGTTCACCGATGATGTGGAGTGGTCAGCCGAGGATGGCAGCCGCACCGAACCTGATTTTCTCTGTCGTTGCGTCGAGGCGGCGATCAGCGCGGGGGCAAGCACGATCAACATTCCCGACACTGTCGGCTACGCCGTGCCGGCCGATATCGCACGGATTTTCTCGATGCTGCGTGAACGTGTGCCGGGCGCCGACGGCGTCATTTTTTCGACCCATAACCATAACGATCTCGGCCTTGCCGTCGCCAACACGTTGGCGGCAGTGAATGCGGGCGCCCGGCAGATCGAATGCACGATCAACGGTATTGGTGAACGTGCCGGTAATGCCGCGCTTGAGGAAGTGGTCATGGCGATCCGCACCCGCCGCGATGCCGTGCCTTTCAACAACGGTATCGAAACAACAAAAATCCTCCGCACATCAAAACTATTGGCCGCCATCACCGGTTTCGACGTTCAGCCCAACAAAGCGATTGTTGGGCGCAATGCCTTCGCCCATGAAAGCGGAATTCACCAGGATGGTGTGCTGAAGAACGCAGCGACCTATGAAATCATGACCCCGGAATCGGTCGGTTGGCAAAAGACCAGCCTGGTACTGGGCAAACACTCCGGTCGCGCGGCATTTCGCGATAAATTGCGCGCGCTGGGCTATGGCGAAGTCGGCGATAACGCGTTGAACGATGCGTTCCGCCGCTTCAAGGATCTGGCCGATCGCAAAAAGCTTGTCTACGACGAAGACATCACCGCCCTGTTCGACGAAACCGTGGTGCGCGACCAGAGCCGGATCAAATTCATCTCACTCGAGGTCTGGTCAGGATCGAAGGCGAAGCCGCGCGCCGTGCTCGAACTCGAGGTCGATGGTGTGCGTCATGAGCAGGAAGCGTTCGGCGATGGCCCGGTGGATGCGACGTTCAATGCCATTCGTGCGATTTCGCCGCATGAGGCGGAGTTGCGATTATTCACTGTCGGCGCCGTGACCGAAGGCACCGACGCCCAGGCACGATGCGGCGTCCGCCTGGAGGAGAGCGGCAAACTCGTCGATGGTCAGGGTGCCGATACCGACACGATCGTGGCGGCGGCGCGGGCCTATATCCATGCGCTGAACAAGTTAATGGTCAAACGCGCCCGCACCGAACCGGCGGCGCTATCGGCCTGACAGAAACGCCAGCAGGGCGGCGCCGGTTTCCTCCGGCGCTTCCTCGGCGAGGTAATGGCCGCAAGCCAGCGCGCTACCGCTGAGTGTGCCGGCACAATACGCGCGCCAGATCTCCAGAGGTTGGTATAGCGCCCCGACCAAGCCGCGCGCGCCCCACAGAACCAGCGTGGGGCAGGCGATTTTGGCGCCGCTGCTGCGGCTGGCGCGGTCGTGTTCGAGGTCGATCGTGGCGGCCGCGCGGTAATCCTCGCAAATCGCAACCACCGTCGCCGGATTGGCGATGGCGCGTTGGTAGTCGGCCATTGCAGGCGCCGCGAAGACGGCGGTTGCCGTTTTATGGCGCGCACTCTGAGCCAGCAGCCAGCGTCCCGCATCGAGGTTGATCAGTTCTTCCGGAAATGGATGCGGTTGTGCAAGGAAGAACCAATGATAATAGCCCATCGCGAAACGCATATCGGTGCGCTCAAAATGTTCTATAGTCGGAATGATATCGAGAAGCGCCAATTGCCGCACCCGTCCGGGGTGGTCCAGTGCAAGCCGGTGTGCCACACGCGCGCCGCGATCGTGCCCGACCAACGAAATCGCATCGATGCCGAGGTGGTCGATCAGTGCAACAATGTCCTCGGCCATGGCCCGCTTTGAATAGGCGACATGATCAGCACTTGCCGGAGGCTTGTAGCTTTCACCATAGCCGGTGATATCCGGGCAGATAACGGTAAAGCGCGATGCCAGGGCCGGCGCGACTTTGTGCCAGATGTAATGGGTCTGCGGCATGCCGTGCAGCATGACCAACGCGGGGCCGGTACCGTGGGTGCGCGCACGGAAATACCGGCCATCGCCGAGCCTCAACTCGTGAAGCGTGAAATCGTCGAATGTTTTGCTCATGTCGCGCCCCGGCAGTGGTTGTCGAAAACGATGATGTCCGATGGTGCGGCTTGTCGCCGCCAACACGAGGTCGCTTTGAACAGCGCGGCCACCTGCGGAATCAGAGTGCGGCTTGAGCTATCGACCGTGATATTGGCAATGATGATCCGGTGGAATCGCATCATCGCCGCGGGATGGACGGCGTCGGCGGTTCGGATGATTTGCACCAGCAGGCGCGACGGTGCCGCAGCGATAAAGGGGCCGGGAATGCCGACGCCATCATTGCCGAACGGCACGACAACCAGCGTATCCGGCCCCGAATTTGCCGCGGCGCTGCGCGCTGTGCGCGCCGCCGGTTGCATGGTTTGAGGTGCGATCGCAAGGCCGATGATGGCGCTCAGCTGAACAGCCATCAATACCGCGGCGAGGCGCGGCCTGTCGCGCAGGGCGGCGGCAAGAATCAGGCCGATATAGGGGAGTCCGAGCCAGACGTAGCGGACCTCGATCGGCGTATTATCGAAAATGGCGCCGAGGGCGAGCAGGCCGATCGGAGGTGCCAGAATCAAACTGACAATCAGGGCGCGGTGGCGCGGTGCCAGAAGTGGCAATCCGGAGCGGATTGCAACAATGACGAGAAATGCGGCAAACAGACCGAGACAGGCTTCAAGAACGATCGACCATGGGTGCGGCATATAGCGGGGCAGGGCGCCGAGCAGCGCGCCGGCTTGGTCGCGCGTGAGATCGAGCAGCGCGCGCGGCAGGAAAAACGGATGAAATTGTCCCTTGCGCGTACCGGCCTGGGCCAGGAAGAACCAGGCGCCGGCGGGGATGAACACGCCCGCGCCAAGGGCAGGCGTCAGCGCCTGCGCCGCATGGCGCCGGTTCGCAACGGCGAACCAGGCGAGTGCCGCAATTGTCGTGAAGCTCGCAAGATAATTGGAGAAACACGCAGCACCAAGCGCAACGCCGCCGAGCAAGGCCGGTACGCGATCCTTCCGGTTATCGGCAGCCAACAGCAGCATCACCCCGGTCAGGGAGAGCGTATCGGCCAGCGCAAAATTGCGCGCAACGATCCCGGTGTAGGCAAACCCGTAGCACAACACGGTCAGAACGATCGTGAGGAGCGGGGAAACGCCAACCCGCGCCGCAATGCGTGCCAGGCTGGCGAGGCCAACCAACGTCAACAGCACCGAAAGGTCACGCATCCGTACCAGCCCCATGCCGACCAGATCGCGCCACAGCGAGAGCAGCCAGAAATAGAGCGGTGGGTGGACATCGCCATGGCGGAGGTCATGCGCGATCGTGAGAAACGTCCCATGTCCATGGTAGAAGTGACGTAGTGTCGCCACTGTGACAGGCATGATCGGCCAGTTTGGTCGGGCATCGCCGGCGATCAGAAAGATACTGTAATATTCGTCATATTCGCCGCCACGGCTCCAGGCGATGATCAGGAGAACGATCGCCACAACACCGAATATCGCAACAGTGCTGGCCTTCGGTCCGGGACGGGGAATGTTCATAACATGTCGCGCAATCGAAACCAGCTGGTCGCCAGAACCAAACTCGGCATCCGCAGCAACGGGCCGCCGGGGAAACGGGCGTGAGGAATGCTGGAGACGATATCGAACCGTTCCGCCTGACCGGCAACAGCCTCGGCAAGGAGTTTCCCGGCAAGCCCGGTCAAAGCGACTCCGTGCCCCGAAAATCCCTGGGCGAACAGGATGCTTCTGCCCAGTCGGCCAAAATGCGGCAGGCGGTTGCGGGTGATCGCGACATTGCCGCCCCACACGTAATCAACCCGCGCGTCGGCGAGTTGAGGAAAGGCGCGGCGGGCGCGGGCAAGCATCGACGCCGCAAGATGAGGCGGCGGCATGGTGGAATAGGACACGCGGCCACCGAATAGCATGCGATCGTCAGCGCTGCGGCGAAAATAGTCGAGCACGAAGTTCAGGTCGGCCACGGCTTCGTTGTTGGGGATCAGGTCGGGAATGTCCGCCCGAGGTTCAGTCGCGATGATATAGGTGCCGACCGGCATGACATAGCCGGCGATCGGACGGGCGAGCGAACCAAGATAAGCATTGCCGCAGAGCAACAGATAATCGGCTGTTACCGTGCCGTGCGGGGTGCGGAGCTTGATCGTGGTACCCTGATCGATCGCGCTCACCCGTGTGCCGGTAAATATATCCGCCCCCGCCGCGATCGCGGCATGGCCGAGGCCGAGCGTGTAATTGAGCGGATGAATATGGCCGGCCATCGGATCGTAAAGCCCGGCCAGATAACGCGGACTGCGCAGCCGTTCCTGCAACGCGGCACCATGCAGCAGGGTAAAACCCGACGCGCCCAATTCGTGAAGTTCACTCTCCCACGCGTGCAACTCACGAACTTGCCGAGACTTGACCGCGACATGAAGATAGCCGCGTTGCGGATCGCACGGGATAGCGAATCGGTCGATCTGCGCGTGCAGCAGCGTGACGGCTTCGACCGACATGTCCCATAAGGATTTGGCGGCCTGCGGCCCGACCAATCGACGGATTCTGGTCTGATCGGCGGCGAAACCCGGCAGGGCTTGGCCCCCATTGCGCCCCGATGCCCCAAACCCGATGTGCCGAGCTTCCAGCACCGCGACACGATAGCCACGCTCAGCGAGATGCAGCGCCGCTGAGCATCCGGTCATGCCCGCACCGATAATCGCGACATCGCACCGAAAATCACCCGTCAGCGGCGCTGTGGTCGTCGGAAACCGCGCGGTTGCCTCGTAGTAATTGGCCAAGACCATCGGTTGATCAGACGTTCAACAGCAGATGTTCGCGCTCCCACGAGCTGATCACGCGCAAATAAGTTTCGTATTCAAGACGTTTGACGGCAACGAACACCTGCACCAGCTTTTCGCCGAGAATGTCATTGAGGGGCCGTGATTGCTCCATCATCTCAAGCGCATGCGAAAGTTCCCGCGGCAGGCTGTAAGGTTGCGAATAGGCCGATCCCTTGAAAGGTGGTGTTGCCGAAAGCCCCTCCGTCATGCCCAGCAGGCCGCACGCCAGCGAGGCGGCGAACGCAAGATAAGGATTGGCATCCGCCCCCGGCACCCGATTCTCGACCCGCATGGCCGAAGGGTCGCCGAACGGCACCCGCAGACCGCAGGTGCGATTGTCATGACCCCACTGCAAATTGATCGGCGCATTGGAGAACCGGGTGAGACGGCGATACGAGTTCACGTTCGGTGCGAAAATCGGCATGATTGCCGGAATGTATTTCTGCATCCCGCCGATGAAGGACAGGAACAATGGGCTCGGCCGGCCGTCGCGGTCGGCGAACAGGTTCTCGCCCGTCTCGGCATCGACCACGCTTTGATGCACATGCATCGCACTACCGGGTTCCTGACCCATCGGCTTGGCCATGAAAGTTGCGTAAATATCATGCCGCAAGGCAACTTCCCTTACGGTGCGTTTGAACAGAAACACCTGATCGGCCCGGTTCAGCGGATCGCCATGCAGGAAATTGATCTCGACCTGTGCGGCACCCTCCTCATGGATCAAGGTATCGAGATCGAGTTCCTGGATCTCGCAGAAATCATACATCTCCTCGAACAGCGGATCGAATTCGTTGACCGCGTCGATTGAGTACGCCTGCCGCCCGGTTTCCTGCCGCCCGGAGCGGCCGATCGGCGGGACCAGCGGATAATCGGGATCGGTATTGCGCCCAACCAGATAGAATTCCAGTTCCGGTGCCAATACCGGCGTCCAACCACGCTCAGCATACAGCGCCAGCACCTGACGCAACACCTGCCGTGGTGCGATCGGCACCGGCTTGCCGTTGGCATAATGGCAATCGTGAATGATCTGCGCGGTCGGCTCATGTGCCCAGGGCACCAGACGCACGGTCGAAGGATCGGCGATCAGCTTGATGTCGATGATCGCAGGGTCGCTGAGAATATCATCGGGATCGTCCGGATATTCCCCGGTGACCGATTGAATGAATATGCTCTCGGGCAGGCGTGGGGCACCACCCTGATGAAATTTCTGAGCCGGCATGATCTTGCCCCGCGGAATGCCGGTAATGTCGGGCACCAGGCACTCGACTTCGGTAATGCGATGTTCGTTGAACCATTCAACCAGGTCGATCATGTCAGCCTCAGCGTATCGGCGCGCCCGGAATGAGCGCGCCGCAGTGTCGTGTTGTTAGTGCTGGCGCACGGCCGTCCAGATGGCGTTGAACGTCTGCAATTTGGTGCCGGCCAGCGGCGGCAGGAAGTGCAGATATTTCAGTTGTGCCGACGTCGGTTTGATCAGCGGCTTTTTGAGTTCGGGACTGAGCATGGGTCCAGATGCCGCGTTTGGACTCGCATAGAGATTGTAGTTGGAAAGCTCGGCGCCCGCCTTGGCGGACAGGATGAAGTTGATGAAGTCATAACCAAGCTTCGGATCAGGCGCATGTTTCGGAACCGCCATGGTATCGACCCAGATTTCGGTCCCCTGCTTTGGCACCAGATAGGCCGAATTCAGACATGATTTATCATCGTAGCACTCGGCGACCGCGCCATTGAACGTCATGCCGATCGCGATGGTGCCTTTTTTGACCTGTCCCATCGCGGGATCACCATCGACGAATCCGGTGAAATTCTTGCGCTTCTCAGTCTTCTCGATCAGTTTCGCCGCTTTGATCCACTCGCTTTTCTTGTTGCAGGTAAATCCATAACCAAGATAGGCGCAGGCAGCCCCCATCGTGTCGCGGCCTGAGCCTCCCATCAGCGCGAAGGGATAATGTTCATTCAATTTAGGATCGAACAACACCGCCCAGCTGTCCGGCAGCGTCGAGATTTTCGTCTTCAGATACGCGATGCCGGTGGTCCCCCATTGATACGGCATCGAGTAGTCATCGTGCGGATCGTAGCTGGGATTTTTGAACTTCGCTGACAAATTGCGGAAATTTGGAATTTCCGCCTTGTTGAGCTTGGCGATCAGCCCTTCGTGGATCAGTTGCGGCACATAATAACTCGACGGCACCACCACATCATATTGCGAATCCCCACCCGCCTTTAATTTGGCCGCCAGCGCGGCGTTCGAATCGTAATAGGTCTGAACCACCGTGCAGCCGCAATGGGCCTCGAATTTCTTGATCAATCCCTTGCCGATATAATCCTGCCAATTGAACAGATACAGCGTTTTCCCGGCCGCCTGTGCCGGGGGCGTCAGCGCGATCATGCCGCCGATCATCCCGGTGGTCACGGCACCGGCCATTACGAGTGTCTTCAGATGATGAAAACGAAATTGCATTGTCAGCCTCCTGGTGGTTTGATTGATCAGTCGCCGGTGCGCAGCACGGGATGCCGTTCTCTTTGACGCGTGAACCCGTATTGCAATAGGCCGATGCCGATGACAGTGGCAATCATCAGCGTCGCAAGGGCATTGATATCCGGCGCAATTCCCTTGCGGGCAACCGCGCTGTAAATATAAATCGGCAGTGTCGTGCTGCCGGGTCCCGCGGTGAAATAACTGATGGTGAAATCATCGATCGACAGCGTGAACGCGAGCAGAAACCCGCCGATGATTGCCGGCCGGATCACCGGCACGGTCAGATGCAGAAACGACTGCCGTGCATCGGCATACAGATCCTGCGAGGCCTCGAACAAATTCGGGTCAAGCCCAGCCATCCGGGCAAAGACCACGAGCGCGACATAGGGGGCCTGGAACGTGACATGCGCGATCCCCATGGTGAGGAGTCCCGCCGCGAACAGGCCCGTCGCCTTGTGCATCAGATTGAAAAAAATCAGGTCGGATATGCCAAACACGAGAGAGGGCATGATAATCGGTGTATAAATGATCAAGGCGGGCAGCGCCGCCGCAACCCCGCCGCGCGACCGGCTGCGAAACCGGCTCAACCCGAATCCCATCAATGTGCCAAGCGCCGTGCCAAGGATGGACGAGCCGAATGCCAATTCGAGCGAGCGGCGCAACGCCGCGAGCACATCAGGCGCGTGGAGCAACTCATCGTACCAATGAAATCCCGCGCCCGCAGCACCGGGTCCCGGCGCGAATGAAAACACCGCGATCAATGCCAGCGGCGCATAGAGAAGCACATAGACCGGCAGGCTGGTGAGCAGCAGAGTCCGGCGCATCGATCGTGCAACATGCTGGCTCATATCATGCTGCCCTCGGAACTCCCCAGGCGTTTGCTCATGACCCGAAACACGATCAGGCCACCGCAGGTGAATATCAACATGAAAATCGTTAGCGCGGCGCCATAGGGCCAATTCGGCGTATCAAGAAACTGTGAGGCGATCAGCGAGCCGATCATCATCGATTTACCGCCGCCAAGCAGGGTCGGCACCACATAATCGCCGAACGCGGGAATCGCGACCAGGATGATGCCCGACAGCAGGCCCGGGATCGTCTGCGGAAAGACCGCGTTCCAGAACAGCCTGCGGCCCGACGCGTACAGATCGCGCCCGGCCTCCACCAGACTCCAGTCAAGCTTCTCCGCTGCCGCGTAGAGGGGCACGACCATATAGGGCAGATAATTATAGGTCAGCCCGATCTGCATGGCGAAAATGCCCGGCATCAGACCAAGATGCGCCGGGATGAAACCGACCGCCTGCGCCAGATGGGACAAGACGGAATCCGGACCAAGCAACTCCATCCAGGCATAGGTGCGCACCACCTGATTGGTCCACGACGGCAGGATCACGAACAGCAACAAAAGGGGACGTAGCGCCGGCGGTTGCGTGACGATAAAAAAAACCACTGGATAGGCCAGCAGAATCGTCAACCCCGCCGCGGAGAGCGCCTGGAGCAGCGAGCGGAAAATGACCTCGATATTGCCAGGGCTCCAGCCGAGGATCGAATAGCCGGCGACCTCGCGAAACGGTTCGATCGATAGCGGCAGATGCGGATTTCCGTAATCGCCGATCGAGAAAAAACCGATCCCCAGAAGAACGAGGCTCGGAAGAATCAGGAACATAACGATCCAGAACAGCCCAGGTCCGGCGGTGATCCAGAGTCGCCATGCCCTCGCGAGGCGTTCGGCGCGCTCAGCGGCGCCCTGGCGGCTCACAGCCCCGGTCAGTGCCGACATCCCGCCTCCGCAATCATTGCTCGATCAGCATGATGTTGTCCGGCTTGAGTTCCAGCGTAACCCGCTCACCCGGCCGCCAGCTGCGCTCCGCTGCCTGGTTGTTGGTATCGAGCGCGAGGATAACCGCCCCGCCGGGCAGTTCAACATTGTATTGCGTCGAGGCGCCCATATAAATCGCCTCGCGCACAATACCGCAGAACATGTTGGGACGGTTCTCCGGAACGGCGCCCTCGCTATAAATCCAGATTTTCTCCGGCCGGATCATCGCGCTTCGCTGAACCCCGATCGCGGCGGTGACGGTCAACGGCCCGATCGAGGTATCGATCATGTTGCCCCCGGCCCGCGTGAAGGACCAGATATTGGACAGGCCAAGAAACTCAGCAACGAACACCGATCGCGGCTGTTCATAGACATCGAGCACCGGGCCAACCTGCAGCAACCGGCCGCGCTCCATCACCGCGATGCGGTCGCTCATCACCAGCGCCTCGTGCTGGTCATGCGTGACAAAAATGAAGGTCATGCCGAGGCGTTTCTGCATGCGCATCAATTCGACCTGAAGTTCCGCGCGCAACTTGGCATCGAGCGCCGAGAGCGGTTCATCGAGCAGCACAACCTCAGGCTCGTTCACCAGCGCGCGCGCGAGGGCCACGCGCTGGCGCTGCCCGCCCGAAAGCTGGGCCGGATTGCGCGCCGCGAACCCGTCGATCTGCAGCAGCGCCATGATCCGATCGACGCGTAGCTTCCGTTCCGGTTTTGCCACACCGCGCATCCGCAACCCGAAGCCGATATTATCGGCAACATTCAGATGCGGAAACAGGGCATAGGATTGAAACACCGTATTCACCGGCCGCCGATGAGCCGGCACCGCCTGCATCTCCCGTCCCGAGACCAGAATACGACCGGAATCCGGCACCTCGAAGCCCGCAATCATCCGCAGCAGAGTCGTCTTGCCGCAACCCGAGGGGCCGAGCAGCGTAAAAAACTCGCCAGGCCGGACCGTCAGATCGATCTGGTCCACCGCCACCACGCCGCCACCGAACACCCGGCTCACCCGTTCCAGCGCGATCGCGCCTCGGCTCGCGTCAGCCGCCGCCCATGGTTGAGCGCCCGGTTCGGCAGACGCACCCCGATCGGGCGCCGTGACGCCGGACAGGCTCATCCCGCCTCGGTCAGCTCAGGGTGGTGCGGGTTCGGCGGTGCGCGCATTCAATCTCCCCGGCAACCGACCCGGCACGCGGGTCGACGGCGCCTTGTTTAATGCTGACTTTACTCCCGTTACCCAGAGCATCGCCAAAGTTTTGCGGATCGTCAAGAATAATCAACATCCTTTGAATGATCGTTTCGTGATCCTGTTTTATATGTCGAAATCGGATGGGGCATCATGAAATCATGTTGCGCGCGCCTGACCGGCTGCTTAGAAGGTGTTGATTATTCTAAACGGCATCCGGACCACGAGGAGATCTCAATCATGCTGATCGGCGTTCCGAAGGAAATCAAGAACCACGAATATCGCGTTGGACTGACCCCCGCCTCGGTGCGCGAACTCCGCATGCACGGGCACCAGGTGCTGGTCGAAACCGCGGCGGGCGAGGGGATTGGCATGGACGATGCCGCCTACGCCAAGGCCGGCGCCCAAATCGCGCCGGACGCCGCAACGGTATTCGCCACCGCTGAAATGATCGTCAAGGTCAAGGAACCTCAACCGGGCGAATGCCGGCAACTACGTCCCGGCCAGATCCTGTTCACCTATCTTCACCTCGCGCCCGATCCCGAGCAAGCCAGATTGCTGATGCAATCCGGCGTCATCGCCATCGCCTATGAAACCGTGACCGACGAAAATGGCCGCCTGCCGCTGCTCGCGCCGATGAGCGAAGTCGCCGGGCGGATGGCGGTGCAGGTCGGTGCCGTATCATTGCAAAAGGCCAATGGCGGCTTCGGCGTCCTGCTCGCCGGTGTGCCCGGCGTGCCGCCCGCGCGGGTGGCGGTACTCGGCGGCGGCGTGGTTGGAGCCAACGCCGCGCGCATCGCCATGGGAATCGGTGCCGATGTGACGATTCTGGACAAATCGATCGCCCGCCTCGCACAGCT
This sequence comes from Acidiphilium sp., assembly GCF_049977125.1. Classification (NCBI taxonomy): domain Bacteria; kingdom Pseudomonadati; phylum Pseudomonadota; class Alphaproteobacteria; order Acetobacterales; family Acidocellaceae; genus Acidiphilium; species Acidiphilium sp. Next base: position 24,164 of record NZ_JBMFGY010000013.1, read on the forward strand.
CGATGATTTGTACGGCCCCCACCTCAAGACCGTTTTTTCCACCGCCGAGGCGATCGAGGAGGCGGTATTTCATGCCGATCTGATCATCGGCGCCGTGCTGGTCCCCGGTGCCTCCGCCCCGAAACTGGTCACGCGCGCCATGCTGAGCCATATGCGGCGCGGCGCCGTTCTGGTCGATGTCGCGATCGATCAGGGGGGCTGTTTTGAGACCAGCAAACCGACCACGCATGACGATCCCACCTATATCGTCGATGGCGTGGTGCATTATTGCGTGGCGAATATGCCCGGCGCGGTGCCGCGCACCTCCACCTTCGCGCTCGCCCAGGCAACCCTGCCCTATGTCCTGAAACTCGCCGATCATGGCTGGAAAAATGCTCTCCGGGCCGATCCGCACCTGCGCGCGGGTTTGAATGTCGCGGAAGGCCGCATCGTGCATCCCGCCGTCGCCGAAGCTTTGGGCGAGTCGCTGCTGACCGCTGACGATGCGCTGGCAGCCGCGTGAGATCGCATGGATGATGGCCCACCGGCCGGGCGCGACGATGCCGCCGTCGGCGCACGGCTGAAGCGGACGCGTCAGCTCTTCGGCCTCACCCAGCGCGAATTGGCCCGCCGCGCGGGTGTCACCAACGGCGCCATTTCGTTGATCGAACAAGGCCGGGTCAGTCCCTCGATTGCGTCGCTGAAAAAAATCCTCAACGGCATCCCGATGTCGCTCGCCGAGTTTTTCACCATCGAGCTTGCCGCCCCGGAGGACGTGTTCTTCACCGCGGCCGATCTGACCGAAATTGCCTTCGAGGATCGTATCTCGTTTCGCATGGTCGGCCGTCGCCTCACCGAACGCGCCCTTCAGATGCTCCATGAAACCTATCGCCCCGGCGCCGATACCGGCGAGGCGATGCTGCGTCACGACGGCGAGGAGGCCGGCATCGTCGTGCGCGGCCGGCTTCTGGTAACGGTGGGCGACCAGGAACAGGCGCTCGGCATCGGCGATGCCTATTATTTCAGAAGCCAGATCCCGCACCGCTTCCGAAACCCGTTCAACGAATTATGCGAAGTGATCAGCGCAAACACCCCGCCGAGTTTCTGATCCCGCGTGTTTTTTAGTTGAATTGGCATTTCATTCTGGTTACAGTACTGAGATATGGTAATTTTTGACATCAGCCATGTCGAGTCCGGCCTGAACCACAGCTTGGCGTCGGTTCTCGTGGCGCCGCGCAACGGCCGCGCCGAGTTGCTTCGGCTCTGCGCCCGGATCGGTTACAGCCCCCACCACTCCTGATCGTTGCAGCCCCGCGGCGATCCCGCCGCGATCTTGCTCTAGAGCGATATCCGATTAAGTTGACGCGACAGCGGCAACATAATCGCATGAAATCGCTCGAAAAAACATAGAGATAGAGCGTTAGGCTGAAAGCATAACGCTCTAACATCGGAGTTATCTCATGCTCGATCATCCCGCCCCGGCGGCCGCTTCGTTGGATTTCGACTGGCAGGCGGCCGACGCCGCGCATCACCTGCACCCGTTCTCGGACCATAAATCCCTCCACCAGGGCAAAGTCCGCATCATCACCAGCGCCAATGGCGTTTACCTGACCGACGACGCCAACCACCGCATCCTCGACGGCATGGCCGGACTCTGGTGCGTCGCCGTCGGTTACGGCCGCCATGAGCTGGTGGATGCCGCGGCGCGTCAGATGCAGACATTGCCCTTCTACAATACCTTCTTCAAAACCGCGACCCGCCCGGTGATCGCGCTGGCCGATCGCCTGACCGCGATGGCGCCAGGCGATCTCAACCACGCCTTCTTCGCCAGCTCCGGTTCCGAAGCGGTCGATACCGCGCTGCGGATGGCGCGCACCTACTGGATCACCAAGGGCCAGCCCGCAAAACGCGTCATCATCGGCCGCGAATACGGCTATCACGGCTCAACCACGCTGGGCGCCGCCGCCGGCGGCATGGTGGACATGCACCGCCAGGGGGCGGCGCTGCCCGATTTCGCCCATGTCATGCCCCCCTACTGGTACGGCTACGGCGGTCAGATGAGCCTCGATGAATTCGGCCTCTACGCAGCCCGGCAGCTCGAGGACAAAATCCGCGAGATCGGCGCCGGCAACATCGCCGCCTTCATCGGCGAGCCGATCCAGGGGGCCGGCGGCGTCATCATCCCGCCCGACACCTACTGGCCCGAAATCAACCGGATCTGCCGCGACAACGACATTCTGCTGATCGCCGACGAGGTGATCTGCGGCTTCGGCCGCACCGGCCGCATGTTCGGCAGCGAAACCTTCGGCATCACCCCCGATCTGATGACGCTGGCGAAAGGCATCACCTCGGGCTACATCCCGCTCTCGGCGGTCCTGGTCGGAGACCGCGTGGCCGATGTTCTGATCAACGACACCGGCGAGTTCTACCACGGTTTCACCTATTCGGGCCACCCGGTCGCCTGCGCCGTCGCCCTGGCCAATCTCGACATCATCGAGCGCGAGGGCTTGGTGGCGCGGGCCGCGGCCAGCGGCATCAGGCTGCGCGAAAAGCTGCACGCCGCGCTCGATGATCAACCGATCGTCGGTGAAATCCGCGGTACCGGCCTGATCGGCGCGATCGAACTGACCGCCGACAAACGCACGCGGCGCTTCTTCGATAAGCGTGGCCGTGTCGGCACCCTCTGCCGCGACCACTGTTTCGCCAATGACCTGGTGATGCGCGCGGTGCGCGATACCATGGTGTTCTCCCCGCCGCTGACGATCACCGACGACGAAATCGACGAGCTGGTCGCCCGCGCCACATCAGCGATCAAGGCGACCCAGGCCGATGTGCAATCCGAAATCCTGTGAGCGATGTTATGGACATCGTCTCCACCCATGAGGACCGGCTGGCTCTCCTGAGCGGGAGCGAGCTGATCGAGGCCTTCATCATCGATGTCAATGGCGTGCCGCGCGGCAAATGGCTGCAACGCGACAAGGCCCGCGCGCTGCTTGGCGCCGGCATCGCCATCCCCCGCTCGGCCTATCTGCTTGACATCTGGGGTCGCGACATCGTCGAGGGTGGCATCGCCTTCGATACCGGCGACCCCGATGGTAACTGCATCGCGGTGCCTCACAGCATCGCGCGCATGCAATGGGCCGAGGGCTGCGCCACCCAAGCGCTGCTGACCATGCAGGAGCCGGATGGCTCGCTGTTCTACGCCGACCCGCGGGGCGTGCTCGCCCGCGTGCTCGAACGCTATGCGCAACAGGGATTGACGCCAGCGCTCGGTGTCGAGCTTGAGTTCTACCTGGTCGATCCAAATCGCGCCGGCGGTCAGCGCATCGCGCCACGCGGCGCCGATGAAAGTGCCTGGCGCGGCTGGCAGACCGACACGATGGGTCTGTGGGAAATCCACGATTACGAGCCGATCCTGCGCGACCTGCTGCGCGCGGCCTCGAGCCAGGGCATCGCCCTCGATACGCTGATCAGCGAAAACGGCCCGGGACAATTCGAGGTGACGCTGCGCTACGCGCCAGACGCCCTGCGGATCGCCGACGATGCGGTGCTCTTCAAAAGAGCGGTCAAACAGATCGCCCGCCGGCACGGCCTGTCCGCCACCTTCATGGCCAAACCCTTCGGCAACTGGGCGGGCAGCGGCATGCATGTCCATATATCGCTGCTTGATCGTAACGGTGACAATGTCTTCACCGGCGATGCCACACATCCGCACCCGATCCTGTATCACGCGCTCGGCGGCTTGGTCGCGGCGATGCCCGATACCATGCTGGTCTTCGCCCCCCATGCCAACTCCTTCCGTCGTTTCGCCCCCGGTACCCATGCCCCGGTGTTCGGCGACTGGGGGCACGACAACCGGATGTCGGCGATCCGGGTGATCAATGCCGAGCCCCGCGCGGCGCGGATCGAACACCGCGTCGCCGGGGCCGATTGCAACCCCTATCTGGCCTTCGCGGCACTGCTCGGCGCGATGCTCGATGGTATCGAGACCAAGGCCGACCCCGGCCCGGAAACCATCGGCGACCGGACCGGCGCCGCCGCCCCGAAACTGCCGATCGCCTGGAGCGCCGCGACGGAACGCTTCGCCGGCTCGTCCCGCGCCGCGGATATTTTCGGCGCCCGGTTCCAGGGCATTTTCGCCGCGTGCAAACGCCAGGAAATCGACGAATTCCGCCATCGGGTCTCCGATGTGGAATACGACGCTTATTTAAAAAACGCCTGATGCTGCAGCCCGCCTGCACAGCAGTCTATAATAAAAGATCACGCCAGGAGAGTTTAACCGAACAGGAGACAGACAATGCGAACAGAGTTGAAAGCAAACTCACTTTCTTTTATTGAATCGATTGTTATGGGTATTGCCGGCAGCGCGCCGGGTTACACCATCGCGGTGACCACAGCAGCGCTGATCGGCGCCGCCGGCTTCATGTCACCGGGCAGTCTGATCATTTTTGCGGTTCCAATGCTCGGCATCGCCGTCGCCTACAAGGCGCTGACCAAGCGAATGGCGCACGCCGGCGCGGCCTATGAATGGACCAGCCGCGTATTTGGCCGGTTTTTCGGCTTCTTTTCCGGCTGGGCGCTCCTTGTGGCTTCAATGGTCTTCATGGTCACCGGCAGCCTGCCGATCGCAACCTCGACCCTCAATTTCATCGCCCCTGCGCTGACCAAGAGCGTGCTCGCCACCACCAGCGTCGCGACGATATGGTTCCTGTTGATCGCCGTGGTACTGATCGCCGGCATCAAGCTGACCAGCAAAATTCAGATGATCATGAGCTCGATCGAGCTGCTGATCCTGGCGATCGTGGCCATCGCGGCCTTCGTTCACATCGGCCTGCATGGCGCGGTCAATCCGTTCTCATGGTCCTGGTTCGGCTTTCACTACACCGCCGGCGGCTTCGCCGGTGCCGCGCTGGTCGTGATCTTCTTCTACTGGGGGTGGGATGTCACCGCCAATCTCGCCGAGGAAACCAAGGATGCCGAGATCAACGCCGGCAATGGCGGGTTCGGCAGCGTATTCGTGACGATCACCTATTATGTCGCCTTCACGCTGGCGGCGCTGCTTTTGTTCACGACCAAGGCGGCGGAAGGCTATAGCGACAATATCGTCTACAACATCGCGATCGCCTCCGGCCTGGGCAGAACCGGGGGATTATTTGCCTCGATTGCCGTCATATTGTCCTCGATCGCGACGCTGGAAACCACCATGCTGCAATTCTCGCGCACCCTCTTCGCCATGGGGCGGGATGGATCGCTTTCGCGCACGTTCGGTGTGGTTGACCAACGCACCGAAACGCCGGTGCGGGCGATGTATCTATTGATCGGCGTCGGCCTGGTCGTTCTGTGGGTATCGTCGCTGATGCCCTCGATCAACGCGATTATCACCGACTCGGTCAATGCCATCGCCATCCAGGTCGCCTATTATTACGGCCTCGCCGGTCTGGTCGCGGCCTGGATGCTGCGGGATATCTACCGTGAATCGGTGCTGCGCTGGATCGGACTTTGCCTGTTCCCCGGCGCGAGCGCGATTTTTCTGTTCGCCATGGCGCTCTACGCGATCACGACGTTCAACCTCGTCACCAATCTGGTCGGGATCGGCGGCTTGATCGTCGGCATCGTCTTTTTCCGGCCCAAAGCGACATCATTGCCAAGCGAGCCGAACCCGGCAGCGGCGCAATAGAGCGATATGCGATTAAGTTGACGCGGCAGCGGTAACATAATCGCATGAAATCGCTCGAAAAAACATAGAGCTAGAGCGTTTAGCTGAAAGCATAACGCTCTAGCGCACCCCGTGATGTGACTGAGCCGGCCGGTTCAGTCACATCCACAATAGGTCGCGCCATTTCCGATGTCTTCACAGCGTCACCGTTCGGCCCGATGGCACCCTGATCGCCGATCGATGCCATGGCAGGCAAACCAGCACCATGGCGTTTCCATCCGTCGCGGGGCCGCCAGGGTGCCGGTCCCGGTCAGAATAGCGACAATTGTGCACCCGGCCCGGTTCGATGCGGCGGGCGCGCAAAACCGCTGCAATCGAGTGGGGGCGGTTCGTCACTGAGCCCGAACTGTCTCGCCGCGCGGTGAAACCGGGCGCTGAGAAGAGCCGCATACGGGCCGGTGCCCACGAACCGGCTGCCGAATTTCGCATCGTTCAGCGCCCCGCCCCTGGTCTGGCGGATCAGGCTGAGAACATGGGCGGCGCGATCGGGCATGATACGGTTTAACCAATCCTCGAACAGCGCACCAACCTCTTGAGGCAGACGCAGCAGAATTGCGTTGGCGCTCTTCGCCCCAGCCTCGGCGGCGGCTCGGAGGATACGCTCGAGTTCAGCATCGTTCAGCCCTGGAATCATCGGCGCCGCCAGTACCCCGACCGGAATACCCGCAGCGGTCAGCCCCGCAACGGCGTCAAGCCGCCGGATCGGACTCGAGGCGCGAGGCTCCATTGCGCGCGCGAGGCGCGGATCGAGCGTGGTGATCGACAAATGCACCCGTGCCAGGTTGCGTGACGCCATTTTCCCCAGAATATCGGCGTCGCGCAGCACCCCGGCGGATTTGGTGATGACGCTGACCGGATGGTTGAACCGGTCGAGCACTTCGAGCACGGCGCGGGTGAGTTTCAACTGCCGCTCGATCGGTTGATAGGGATCGGTGTTCGATCCCAGCACGATCGGCGCGGGCGTGTAGGATTTGCGCGACAACTCACGCTCGAGCAGCGCGGCCGCATCCGGTTTGAAGATCAGCTTCGTCTCGAAATCGAGTCCCGGCGAAAAGCCAAGATAAGCGTGGGTCGGCCGTGCATAGCAATAAATGCAACCATGCTCGCACCCACGGTAAGGATTGAGACTCCGATCGAACCCGAGATCCGGACTATCGTTATGGCTGATGACCGAGCGGGTCGCATCGCGGATCAGCACGGTTTGCGGCGGCGCTACCGCCTCAGCCAGTGTCTCCCACCCATCGTCGACCCTGTCATGGTGCTCCGTCTCGAACCGATTGGCCGGATCGAGTCTGGTCCCACGTCCGTCGAGGCGGATCGTCCTGGAAACGAGTATTCCTGCGTTCATGATGTGCCCCAATCATTAACAACTCATTGTTAACAACGCGCACCACGCCGGTCAAGAACAAAATAAGAACACTTACACCGAATCGCTTACCGAACCCCCGAAGGCCAGAGAACAACCCGTAATGTCTGAAGAATGATCAGCAGATCGAACGCGATCGAAGCGTTTTTAACGTAATATAAATCATAGCTCAGCTTGGAGCGTGCATCATCCAGCGAGGCCCCATACGGGTAATTGATCTGCGCCCAACCGGTAAGACCGGCTTTGACGATGTGACGTTCGTTGTACAGCGGCAGTTGCAGCGCAAGCTCGCGGGTGAATTCCGGGCGCTCTGGTCGCGGGCCGACGAACGACATCTCCCCCCTGAGAATATTGAACAATTGCGGTATCTCATCGATTCGCGTGCGGCGCAGAAAATTCCCAACCCTGGTGATCCGACGATCATGGGCGTCGGCCCAGACCGCACCGGCGGTTTCGGAATCCAGTCGCATCGTGCGCAGCTTCAGAATTTTGAAATGCCTCATCCCTTTGGTAACGCGGATCTGCGAGTAGAACGGCGAGCCGCGATCCTGTAGCCAAACGGCCAGAATGCCACCCAGCAGGAACGGTGATGCCACGATCAGAAGGATCAGACTGACCGAGACATCAAGTGCCCGTTTCAGCGCGCGATCGAACATCGTGTATGAAAAACCTTCGGAATAGAGCAACCACGACAGATCGAGCCGCTTGATGTCGATCCGGCGGATTTCAGCCTCCAGAAAACTCATATATTGATACACTGGGTAGCCGGCCATTTTGCAGTCGATCAGCCGATCCAGCGCCATGCCGCGCCGTTCGTCCGGCGCAATCACGATCTGGTCCGCCCTCAATTGCCGGGCAACCTCAAGAATCCCGCCCGGTGACTGGATCACACGGCGGGAATCGTCACGCTGAAGACGCGGATCGACCGGCCCGAAACGCTCATCATGAACAAAGGTGACGTCGTAATGCAGATTACGACCCTCGCTTTGAAGCATCCATGCCAGATCCCATGCGCGCCGCCCGGCGCCAACCACCAGCAACCGGCGTTTCAGCAGTCCCGATTTGCGCAGACGCAAAAACGCCAACCGCGCGGCAACGCCGCATCCGGTGAAACAGGTCGAAGCCGCGACGAACAGCGGATCGGGCAGGAGCGGCGGCCAGGCCTTGCCCTGCCGCGCCAGCAGCATCGGCAGCACGAGCACCAACGCCGAGGCGGCGACAGTGCCGATGCCCACCACAAGCGGCAGTCGGCGGATCGAGCGTCTCACCGTCAAGATCACATCGCGGCGATACAGTCCCAGCGCATAGAGTGAGAGCAGATTGGCAAGCGGATACAGCGCCAGGATCAGCACGATCTCAAAGTCGATCCGTGGCAGCCGCCCCGGCAGCGCAAACCAGGCCGCAAACGGCCAAACCACCACAATCAGCGCGGCATCGAGGCAGAACATGACCGCCGCAGCGTTCATCGACCCACCCACTCCCCGCCAAACCAGGTCGCCAAACCGCGGCCACCGGTGCCGTCCGGCCTCGCCAGCCCCGCATCCCAACGCTCACCCATGGTCCCGGTCCTTGTTCATCACCTCGCAGGATGCCGGAAACTGGTTAAGAAAGTGCTAAAATCGCACAATAATCCCGATCAGATTACATCAGGACCGGCACCCATCCGTCGCTCGTGGGGTCAGCTCCGGCCGTAGGTATCCTCGTAGCGCACGATGTCATCCTCGCCGAGATACGCGCCGGACTGCACCTCGATCAGGGTCAACGGAATTTTCCCCGGATTCTCCATCCGATGAATGCAGCCAAGCGGCAAATAAAGGCTTTCATTCTCCCGCACCAAATGCGTCTCCGCGTCGCGCGTCACCACCGCCGAACCGGCCACCACCACCCAATGCTCGGCACGATGAAAATGCTTCTGCAACGACAATTTCGCCCCCGGCAACACCACGATCCGCTTGACCTGGAACCGATCCCCCTGGATCAGGCTCTCATAGAACCCCCATGGCCGATACACCCGCCGATGCGCCTCCGCCTCCGGGCGCTTGTCGCGCTTGAGCCGGTCCACCACGCGCTTGACGTTCTGCGTCTGCCCCCGATGCGTCACCAACACGGCGTCGGTCGTGGTCACCACCACAACATCATCCAACCCGAGCACCGCGGTCACCGCCCCCTCGCTGCGGACATAACAACCGCGCGAATCCTCGACCACGGCGTCCCCCATCGTGGCGTTGCCGGCGGCATCCTTCACCGCGACCTCCCAGATCGCCGCCCACGATCCGACATCCGACCACCCCAGCGCCGCCGGCACCACGGCGGCGCGATCGGTTTTCTCCGCAATCGCGTAATCGATGCTGATATCCGGTGCGCCGCCGAACCCCGCCGCACCAAGACGGATGAAATCAAGATCCGGCCGACGCTCATCAAACGCCAGCCGCACCGCCCGCGCCACCGCCGGCGCGTGGCGTTCGATTTCCGCGAGCAGGGTGCGCGCCGTGACGACGAACATGCCCGAATTCCACAAATATCGTCCTTCGGCAATCAATCGCGCCGCGCTCGCCGCATCGGGCTTCTCGATAAAGCGGGCGATCCGGAACGCACCGTCATGGCCGGGCAGGGGGTCACCCTGCTCGATATAGCCATACCCGGTCTCCGGCCCGGTCGGCGTCATCCCGAACGTAACAATGAACCCCGCCCGCGCGGTGGCCGCCGCAACCGCCAGCGAAGCCTGCAACGCAACCGGATCGGCGATCGCCGCATCCGCCGCCATGATCCACATCACCTGGTCAGGATCGGATTCCGCGACCAGCAGGGCGGCAGCGGTAATCGCTGGCGCGCTGTTACGACCCACCGGCTCGAGCATGATCCGCGCGCCGATCACCCCGGATTCGCGCAATTGTTCAGCAACAATGAAGCGATGCTCCTCATTGGCGACCACCACTGGCGGCGCGAAATCGCCGCCGCTCGCCCGTCCAGCGGTTTCCTGCAGCATGGTGCGCGCCGAAATCAGCGGCCAGAACTGCTTCGGATACGCCCGGCGCGACACCGGCCACAGCCGCGTCCCGGTGCCGCCCGAAAGGATGACCGGCACAATCGTTTCGTCCCGCGTTTCCGTATCGTCAGCCATGCTGGTCCCCATCGATCACGCGCCCTTCATTGCCAGCGGACGCGCTTTGCGTCCAGCATGACGAAAGGGGATCATCATGACCGGTTCGCACGCCAAACTTCACCTCGAAGATCTGACCAGCGCCGAATTGCGCGCCCTGCTGCCCCGGCGTCCGCTCGTTCTGCTCCCGCTCGGCAGCCAGGAAGATCAAGGCGCCCACGCCCCGATGGGCGATTTCTGCCTCGCCGCGCTCATCGGCGCGCAAATCGCCCAGCGCGCCACCGCCGCCGGCACGCTCACCCTTCTGGCGCCCACCCTGCCGTTCGGCGCCGCCGATCATTTCGGCGCCATCCCCGGCGGCCTCGCGCTCGCTCCCGCCACGTTCCGCGCCGTGCTGAGCGATCTTCTGGACAATCTCCGCCACAACGGCTTGTCCCGCGTCATCATTCTCAATGGCCACGGCGGCAACGCGCCGTTGATCCACGAAGTCACCCTCGCCATCCGCCGCGCCGGCGGCCCGATTATTCCCTCGGTCTATCTCTGGAAAATCGCCCGCCGCCTGATGGAACGCCAAAGCGCCATCCCCTCGGCCCGCTTCGGCCACGCCGGCGAACCCCTCGCCTCGATCACCCTGGCCCTCCGCCCCGCCGCCGCCCGGCCCGACCTCGCAACGCCTCCCGCCGCCCCTGCTCAGGTGTTCGGCTGCCCGGTCACCGGCTTCGGCGCGATCGGCTATGACTCCATCGAGATCGATGCCCCGCTCGAATACCCCGAAATCGCCCCCAACTCAGCCGCCGCCGACGCCACCGCCGCCGATGCCGCGCGCGGCACGGCCATCGTCGCCGAGCTGGTCGCCATGATCGCCCGCTTCTGCGCCCACGCCGCCACCCAAGCATGACGATCATCCCGGATTGGATTCCAGTCACCATCGCCGCCGCCCTGTTCCAGGTCTGGCGCACCGCGCTGCAAGCCCGCCTGCGCGGCAGCCTCACCCCCGCCGGCGCCGGCTTCGTGCGCTACCTTTACGCCCTCCCGCTCGACTATGTGCTGCTCGGCGTCACCCTCCTCGCCCTCGATGCAACCCTCCCCCCATTCGGCTGGCTGTTCGTCGCACTCTGTCTGATTGGCGGCATCGCCCAGATCATCGGCACCAATCTGCTCATCATGGCCTTCGCCCACCGCAATTTCGTGGTCGGCACCGCCTACGCCAAAACCGAAGCCGCCCAACTCGTCCTGGTGTCGGTCGTGATCTTCGGCGCCCATATCCCGCTCCTCGCCATCATCGGCATCATGCTCGCGGTCATCGGCGTCCTCGTCCTCTCGCTCGCCGGCGAAGCCATCACACCCGCCACCCTGCTGCGCGCCTCGATGCAACCGGCCGCCCTCTGCGGCCTCGGCGCGGGCTCCGCCTTCGCCGTCACCGCCATCATCCTGCGCAACGCCACACTCATCCTGCCCACCTCCACCCCAACGCTGCTCAAGGCCATGCTCGTCCTGGCGCTGGCGAACACGCTGCAAACCCTCGCCCAGGGCAGTTTCATGGCCATCCGCACCCCAGCCGAACTCGGCAAAACCCTCCTGCTCTGGCGCCGCGCCATACCCGTCGGCATACTCTCCGCCCTCGGCTCAGGCTGCTGGTTCATCGGCTTCGCCCTCACCAACGTCGCCCTGGTGCGCGGCTTCGGCCAGATCGAAATCCTGTTCACCCTCGCCGTCGGACATTTCTACCTCAAGGAACGCGCCAAAAAGAGCGAAATCACCGGCCTCGCCACGGTCGGCCTCGGCATCATCCTGATCGCCGCCGCCGGCATCCGATGACGCCGGGGGTCAATGAGGGGTGGGAAAGGTAAGGCCAGGGCTCTGCCCTGGACCCGCTAAGGGCGAGGCCCTTAGAACCCTTTAGTTTCAGGCAAGAGGAGGGCGATCCCGGCCAGGGGCTCTCAACGTTCCGGGCAGCGCCCTCCTCTTGCCTAAAACCAGTGGATTTTAAAGGCTCCGCCTTTAACGGGGTCCAGGGGCAGCGCCCCTGGCCTTACCTTTCCCAACACCCCCATCACCCAAGCTGCATCATGAACGCGGCGCGGCGCAGGTCGTCTTCGGTGGTGATTTTGAAATTGTCATCGCTGGCTTCAACCATCGTGACCGCGAGTCCGGCCAGTTCCGCGACGGCCGCGTCATCGGTCAGATCAGCGCGTCCGGCGTGGGCGCGGTGGGCGGCCAGGATCGCGGCGAACCGAAACCCTTGCGGGGTTTGCGCCCGCCAGAGGTTGGTGCGTTCGACCGTGCCGGTAATCAGCGCGCCCTGGCAGCGTTTCAGCGTGTCCGCGAGCCGCACCCCGGCGATCGCGCCTGGTGTGTGATCGAGTGCGGCGATCACCGCGGCGATGGTGCTCGCCGCAACGAACGGCCGCACCGCATCGTGGATCACGACGCGATCCGGCGCGAGTGCGGCGAGGCTTTCCAGCCCCAGCCTGACGGAGTCCTGGCGCGACGCCCCCCCCATCACCGGCGGCGCCACATCCATGCCGGCGGTCGCCGCCGCGAACAGTGCCCGATCATCCGGATGGATCACCACCCGCACCTGATCGATCAGCGGATGATCGCGAAACGCAACGATGCTGTGACGGATGATCGCCACCCCATCGAGCAGCCGGTATTGTTTCGGCACCGGTCCCCCGAGCCGATGGCCGCGCCCTCCGGCCACGATCAGCGCCGCGATCATCCGATCTCCATCCGCTCCGGTGTGAGGGCCGCGCGCAGTCGTCCGGCCGACCGCGCCAGATGCGTCCGCGCCTCGCGCGCCGGCACGGCCATGAGCAGCGCCACGATCGCGGTCTTGACCTCGCCGTCGCAATCATCGAGCGCCGCGCGCGCCGCCGCCCCGTCGCACCCGGCAATCGCCGCGACGATCCGCACCGCCCGCGCGCGCAGCTTGGCATTGGTCGGTTTCAGATCGACCATGTAAGGGCCGAAAATCTTGCCCAACCGGATCATCACCGTGCTCGACAGGCAATTGAGCGCGATTTTCTGGGTTGTCCCGGCCGAAAGCCGGGTCGAACCGGCGATCACCTCCGGGCCGGTATCGATCACAATCGGCATGAGCGCCCGTTCGGCAATCGGCCCGAAACTGTTCACCAGACACCCGGTCAGCGCTCCGGCGCGATTGGCATGCTCGATCGCGGCCAGGGTGAAGGGCGTCGCGCCGGATGCGGCGATGCCGATCAGCGCATCGCCGGGGCCAATGCCATGCGCCGCCAGAAGCGGGACGACCGCCTCGCCATCATCCTCCGCCCCTTCGACCGCACCGGCCACCGCCGCCGCCCCGCCGGCGATCAGCGGAATCAAGATCCCCGCCGGCAGCGAGAAGGTCGGCCCGCATTCCACCGCATCGAGCACCGCCAACCGGCCGGAGGTGCCGGCCCCGGCGTAGAACAACCGCCCGCCGGCTTCGAGCCGCGCCGCGATCGCATCGGCGAGATCGGCCAGGGCAGGGGTGATGTCGCGCAGCGCCGCCTGCGCCCGCACCTCCTGCGCCAGCAGCGCGCTGATGATCGCCGCGCTCGAGCGCAAGTCCAGATCACCCAGATCGGCTCGTGCCGTCTCGGTCGCCGGCAACAGTGTCGCGCCGGACCGCTTGCCGGTCACCACCCCGATCGGCGTGCCGGCGATCCAGGTGTTGCGCACGTGAAACGCGTCATCGAGCCAGATCAGATCGGCCCGTTGCCCCGGCGCGATCCGGCCCCGGTCGGCAAGGCCAAGGGCGCGGGCAGGGGCCTCGGTCGCGGCCAGCAGCGCCGCCGCCGGGTCGATCCCGGCCCCGATCAAGCGCCTTACCCCTTCATCGAGCGTGATGACCGCCCCGGTCAGCGTCCCATCGAGCCGCCGTGCGGCCCCATCGATCACCATCGCCGGCGCCCCGCCGAACGCGGCGCCGGACCCCTCGGCCATGCCGGCGAGATTGATCGAATCGGTCACCGCGATCGCTCGCCCGCCCGCCGCCGCAAACCCCAGTTTCAACGCGATCGGATCGGCATGAACCCCGTCGGCGATGAAACACGCCGCCATCCGCGCGTCGCTCAGCGCAACGCCGATCAATCCCGGATCACGATGATGAAACGGCCGCATCGCGGTGAACACATGGGTCGCCATCCGCGCCCCGGCCTCGATCGCGCGCGCGGCCGTCGCCGCATCGGCATCGCTATGTCCCAGCGACACAGCAATGCCGAGGGCCGCAAGCCGCCGGATCGCCGGCAGCGCGTGCGGCAGTTCGGGCGCCAGCGTGATCAGCCGCAGAACGCGGCGCAACGCCGGGTCGGACAATACCCGATCCAACGCCGCCTCATCGGGAACCAGCAGCCAATCCGCCCGATGCGCGCCCCGCCGGTTCGCCGCCAGAAACGGCCCTTCCAGATGCACCCCCACCATGCGGGCCACCGGCTCTGACCGAAGTTCGTCGATCGCGGCATCGATGCGGGCGGCGCTACTGTGTATCGCGCCGATCGGCGCGGTGATCACGGTCGGCAGAAAACTGGTCACGCCGCAGGAGGCCAGGCGGCGGCACAGGGTTCGCAAACCATCGCTATCCGCCGTGGCGCAGTCGATGCCGAACGCGCCGTTATTGTGAAGATCGATCAACCCCGGCGCCAGCATCCCCTCCGCCAGCACGACATCGGCATCGGCCGGCACATGTCCGAGTACGCGGACGATCACGCCCGCCTCGATCAGCACGGCCCCAGGACCGCGGATGCGCCCGTCGATGAACAGGTGCGGCGCCGCGATTATCATGGCTCAGGTCGCGAGCATCGGGCCCAATGGCTTGCCGGCGAACAGATGAACATGCAGATGCGGCACTTCCTGATGACTGTCCGGTCCCATGTTCGCGAGCAGCCGATAGCCGGTCTCCTCGAAGCCGAGCATCTGCGCCACATGCCCGATCGCACGAATGAATCCGCTGATCTCGGCCTCCGGCGCCGTCGCGGCGAAATCCGCGAACGAGACATACCGGCCTTTCGGGATGACCAGAATATGATGCGGCGCCTGCGGATTAATATCATGAAACGCGAGCGCGAATTCATTCTCGAACACCCTGCGGCTCGGAATCTCACCACGCAGTATTTTCGCAAAGATATTGCCATCATCATACGGCGGCTTGCCGCTCACGCCCCGCCGGCTGAGGATATCCTGTTTATCGGTCATGGAATTTTCCTGGTTTCCGCAATTGAGAGCATCACCGGCCGCGCGGATTTCTCGGCAATGCCCGAAATCCCTTCACGCCGTTTCAACTCGGTCCACACATCTTCCGGCCGTAACCCGACAGCGACCCACATCACCAGCAGATGATACAGCACGTCGGCACTTTCCGCGATCAGCGCGTCGCGGTTCCCCGCAACCGCCTCGATCAGACACTCGACCGCTTCCTCACCGAATTTCTGCGCCACCTTATTGATCCCGCGCGAGAGCAACCGCGCCGAATGACTGATCAGCGGGTCCGCCGATTTGCGCGCGATGATGGTGGACCACAGCCGGTCCATGACCCGCGCATCCGGCGCTTCGGGGTCAAGTGGCGGCACCGGCGCAAACCGCACCGCCGATTTGATCTTGCGGGTCACCTTCGCCTTCTCGGTCTTGGCGGTCTTGGTGGCCTTGGCCTTGACCGGTGCGACAATCGGCATCGTTCGGGTGGTTTTGGTCGGTTTTTTCGCCATGGCAATCCTCTAACGCAACGACGTGATCGGCCTGACCGGCAGACCCGCGCGATGCAAATTCTCTTTGACCTCGGCAATGGTGAATTGCCCGAAATGGAACACGCTCGCCGCCAGCAGGCCGCTCGCCCCCGCCTGCGCGCCCTCGGTGAAATGGTCCAGCGTGCCGACCCCGCCAGAGGCAATGATCGGAATCGTGATCGCCCCCGCTACCGCCCGCAACAGGGCGAGATCAAAGCCTGACCCGGTCCCGTCCCGATCCATCGACGTCAGCAGAATCTCGCCCGCCCCGCGCGCCTGCATGTCTCGACACCAATCAACCGCATCGATCCCGGTCGGGTTGCGCCCGCCATGGGTGAAAATCTCCCACCCGCCGCGCCCGTTCGCCCGCGCGTCCACCGCCACCACCACGCATTGGCTGCCGAATTTCCGCGCCGCTTCATTGATGAAATCCGGCCGCGCGATCGCCGCCGAATTGATGCTGCATTTATCCGCCCCCGCCAGCAGCAGCCGCCGCATATCCTCGGTGCTGCGGATCCCGCCTCCCACCGTCAGCGGGAGAAACACCCGTGCCGCGGTGCGCGCGACCACATCGGTCATCGTGTCCCGATTCTCATGGCTCGCCGTAATATCCAGGAACGTCAACTCATCCGCCCCCGCCGCGTCATACACCGCCGCCTGCTCGACCGGATCGCCCGCATCGCGCAGCGACACGAAATTGACCCCCTTCACCACCCGCCCGTCCTTCACGTCAAGGCAGGGTATTACCCGTAATTTCAGCATGATGCCTCCGCCCCAGCCTCCGCCAACGCCGCGGCCGGATCGATACTGCCATCATACAGCGCCCGCCCGATGATCGTGCCAACCACATTCGGCGTCCGCCCGGCCGCCTCTCGCAACGCGACAATATCGCCCAGCCCCGCCACCCCACCGGAGGCGATCACCGGAATCCGCACCGATCGCGCCAAAGCCTCGGTCGCCGCCAGGTTCAACCCCGCCTTCATCCCGTCGCGCGCAATGTCGGTGTAAATGATCGCGGCGATCCCCGCATCCTCCAGCCGCAACGCCATCTCCGCCGCCGACAGGCTGGACACTTCGGCCCACCCCTCGGTCGCCACCATGCCGTCCGCCGCGTCGATCCCGACCACGATCCGCCCCGGAAACGCCACCGCCGCCGCGCGCACCAGCGCCGGGTTCTTCACGGCAGCACTGCCCAGAATCACCCGCGCAATCCCCAGCGCCAGCCACGCCTCGATCCCCGCCATATCCCGAATGCCGCCGCCCAGCTGCACCGGCATCGAAACCGAAGCCAATATCGCGCGCACCGCCTCGCCGTTCACTGGCCGGCCGGCGAACGCCCCGTTCAAATCCACCACATGCAGCGCCGCGAACCCCAAAGCCTCGAACGCGCGCGCCTGCGCCGCCGGATCATCGGCATAGATCGTCGCCTCCGCCATCGCGCCGCGCTTGAGGCGAACGCAGGCGCCGTCTTTCAAATCGATCGCGGGGAATAAGGTGAGGGGCATCAGAAGAAGAGTTCTTTTTTGTAAAAAAGAACCAAAAAACTTCCCTTAATTTGGTGCACGACGTCGAAACCCGTACGGACCAGAGGAACAAAAGTTTTTTGCTTCTTTTTTACAAAAAAGAAGCCTTGCTGACCTTCCCTCATCCCTGCGCCTGCAACATCTTATAATAAAACAATCCCGCCACCGTCCGCCCCTCCGCCCGCGCATAGGCCGGATGACTGCCCCAGCGCACGAACCCCGCCGCCTCATAAAGCGCAATCGCCGCCGTCTGCGTTTCGCGCACATCGAGGTTCAACACCTGATACCCCAACGACCGCGCCCGCTCCTCAACCCGCCGCACGATCAACCGCGCCAACCCATGCCCCCGCGCATAGGGGGCGACGAAATTGAGCGCCAGTGTCGCCCCCAACGCCTGCGCCTCGTTGTTGCGCGGCGGCCGCACCAGTTGCGCCGCGCCATAAATCGTGCCGTCCATCCGCCCCACGAACAACTCGCGCTCCGGCACCATCACCACGCCGCGAAAATACTGCTCGAGCGCAGCCCGCCCCGGCGGCTTGATCCAGCCGAACCCGCCGCCATCGATAATCGCCGCATCCGCCGCCTCGCACAGCGCCTGCATGTCATCATCGCCGATCACCGATAACCGATCGACCGCGAGCGTCTGCGGCGGCGGCATGTCGCGGATCGGCGCGCCGGTCATTGCGGCGTCCAGCGCAGAAAATTGCCCAGAATCGTCAACCCGACCTCCTGACTCTTCTCGACATGAAACTGCGTCCCCGCCCGATTACCCCGCGCCACCATCGCCACCACCTCCCCGCCGTAATCCGTCGTCGCGATCACCGGCGCCGGGTCATCGGTCACCAACGCGTAGGAATGCACGAAATACGCGTGATCCCCCGGCACCAACCCCGCGAGCAACGGATGCGCCCCCGGCGTGAACACCAACTCGTTCCACCCCATATGCGGCAGCCGCAACCCGTGCGCCGTGATCGGCGCAATATCCCCGTCAATCCAGCCGAATCCCGGCGTCGTGCCATGCTCCAACCCGCGCGCCGCCATCAATTGCATCCCCACGCAAATCCCCAGGAACGGCGCCCCGGCATCGACCCGCCGATGCATGGCCCCCGCCAGCCCCGGCCGCGCCGCCAACCCCTGCGCGCAATCGGCAAACGCCCCCTGACCCGGCAGCACGATCCGGTCCGCACGCGCGACCTCATCGGGATCATCGGTAATCGTCACCGTGCAAGCCAACCCCGCCCGCGCCGCCGCCACTTCCAGCCCCCGCGCGGCCGAGGCCAGATTGCCGCTGCCGTAATCGATCACCGCGATCCTCAAAGCACCCCCTTGGTCGAAGGCACCACCCCCGCCGCCCGCGCATCCGGCTCAACCGCCATCCGCAGCGCCCGCGCCACCGCCTTGAACGCCGCCTCGGCAACGTGATGCGCATTATGCCCGGCCCGCCTCGTCACATGCAGCGCAAACTGCCCGTTCGCCGCCAGGGCCTGGAAAAACTCGCCCACCAGCTGCGTGTCCATATCCCCCAGCATCGGCCGCTCGAACGCGACATCGAACACCAGAAACCCCCTGCCCGACAGATCGATCACCGCCTCGCACAACGCCTCATCCATCGGCACCACGGCAAACCCGAACCGCGTGATCCCCCGCTTGTCGCCCAACGCCTCGCGGATCGCCTGGCCCAGCACGATCCCGACATCCTCGATCGTATGATGCGCATCGATATGCAGATCGCCCTCGGCCCGCACATCGAGGTCGAGCATCCCATGCCGCCCGAACGCGGTCAGCATGTGATCGAAAAACCCGATCCCGGTGCCAATCTCGGTCTGCCCGGTGCCATCCAGATCGAGCATCAACTCGATCGCGGTTTCAGAGGTTTTCCGGCTGATGGTTGCGGTGCGATTCATCCGCGCTGCCTAACCCAAAACCGCCGCCGCGCCAATGCGGCGGTTCGGGTTATTTTTCAACTAATGGTTGATCTGTTCCAGCGCCAGACCCTTGGTGGACGGCCCAAGCGCAATCATCGCGATCCCGACCAGCATCGCGATCCCGATGAACACGGCAACCCCCGGCACGCCGTAATCCGCCAGCAGAATCCCGATCGCCAGCCCCGCGAACGCCGCCGCGATCCGGCTCCATGAATACACAAACCCCACCGCCCGCGCCCGGATGCGCGTCGGGTAGAGCTCCGGCTGATACCCATGATAGGCGAACGACATGATATTGGCCGCCAGGGTGAACGCCACCCCCAGCGCAATCAGGATCACCGGCGCATTGCTCATCGCGAACAGCGCCATCACCACCCCCATCACCGCGAGCCCGCCGATGATCTGGGTCTTGCGCTCCAGCCGGTCGGCGAACAACGTGCCGAGCAGCGGCCCGAACGGATTGGCGATCGCGATGATGAAGGCATATTCAAGACTCGCCGTCACATGAATGCCCCGATGGATCAGCAGGGTCGGCACCCAGGCGGCAAACCCGTAAAACCCGATCACCTGCGCCATGTTGAACACCGACAATATCAGGGTGCGCTTGCGATATTGCGGGCTGAAAATCTCGAAAAACGAGCCAACCCCCTCTTCCTCCGGCGCCGCCGGCTGCGGTGCCGGCAACGCGATGCCGGTCTCAGCGGTGACCCGCGCCTCGATCCGGGCGACAATCGCCTCCGCCTCCGCCATCCGTCCATGCCGCGCCAGCCAGCGCGGGCTTTCCGGAATACCGCGTTGCAGCACGAACACCACCACCGCCCCGAGCGACCCGATCAGAATAACCACCCGCCAGTAATCCAGCCCGAACGGCCGGGTTCCCTTCAGCGCGAACGCGAGGAACGCAATCACCGGCACGACCGAGAAGGTGATGAACTGATTGACCGAAAACGCCCGCCCGCGTTCGCCGCGCGGGATCAGCTCGGAAATGAAGGTATCGATCGTCACCAGCTCGACCCCGATGCCGACCCCGGCGATAAAGCGCCAGATATCCAGCGCGAACCCGCTGGTCTGAAACGCCATGATCGCGGTGCACACCATGTACCAGAGCAACGATCCGGTGAACACGATGCGCCGCCCGAACCGGTCCGCCACCTGGCTGAACACCAGCGCCCCCAGCCACAGCCCCGCGAAGGTCGCGAACACGAAGGTGCCGAACCCGGCCACCTTCAGCGCGCCGAGCGAGGCGAAAATCCCCAGCGACGCCGGCTTGAACAGCCCCGACCCGATCATGCCGGGCGCGACATAGCCGGTGAAGAACAGATCATAGAATTCGAAAATCCCGCCGAGCGAGATCAGGATCACCATGGTCCAGACCGTGCGCGATGGCGGCAACCGGTCGAGCCGCGCGGCAATATCCGCTGAATGTTGGCCTGACATCCGATGATCCCCCTATTCGTTTTATTTCCCTCCCTTAAGCCAGTACCTTCACCAAATATCAAGCCAAGCGCCCATCCCCCCGCCGCCCGCTTGCATTTCGGCGCGGCGGCCTCAACATCAGCCTACCGATCCGCCACATCAAGGAAACGCGCCATGTCCGAACTGGTTCTCTGGGGCTTCGACGGCTCCACCTATGTCCGCACCGTCAAAATGGTCCTCGCCGAAAAAGGCGTCGCCGATTACACCCAGCACCAGGTCAATGTGCTCGAAGGCGAACCGAAACACCCCGACCATCTCGCCCGCCACCCGTTCGGCAAGGTCCCCGTCCTCGATCATGACGGCCTGCGCATCCTCGAAACCGGCGCGATCACGCGCTACCTGAACGACATCCTCGCCGGCCCCGCGCTGATCCCGGCCACGCCGAAAGACCGCGCCCGGATGGACATGATCATCAGCCTGATCGATTCCTACGGCTACGGCGCCCTGCTCGGCGGCGTCGCCGCCTATCACCTCTTCCCCGATTTCGTCGGCGGCCAGAACGAGGCCGCCCGCGTCGCCGGCATCGAAACCGGCCGCAAACTCCTCACCATCGCCATGCAGACCAAAGGCACCTCGCCCTTCATCGCCGGCGATCTCAGCCTCGCCGATCTCTACCTCGCCCCGATCATCGCCTATGTCGCCATGACCCCGGACAAGGACGCCCTGTTCGACATTCCTGGCTTTCACGCCTGGTGGACCGCCATCCAGGCCCTGCCGAGCTTCAAATCCACCCAACCCGGCTGATCGCGAAACTCATTGCCCCGCCGCACGGTTTCCGGCAGTTTCCAACCGTCCAAGCCCAAGCCCAAGTTCAAGCTGGCAACCGTGCAAAGGCCACGATCATGGCACCACCCATCACCGGCCGCTGCCTCTGCGGCAGCGTCCGTTTCCAATCGAGCGCCGCGCCGATCGCGACGCGCGCCTGCTGGTGCCGCGACTGCCAGTATCTCGCCGGCGGCAATGCCACGATCAATGTGATCTTCAGCAAAGACCACCTGAGCATCACGGGCACCACCCAGGCTTATGAAAGCACCGCGGACAGCGGCAACGCCATGCAGCGCTCGTTCTGTCCCCGATGTGGCACGCCGCTGTTCAGCGAATCATCCGGCCGCCCCGGTCTCCTGGTGATCCGCGCCGGCGCGCTCGACGATCCCGCGCCCGCCCGCCCGCAAGCCTTCATCTGGACCGATCGCGCCCCGACCTGGGGCTTGATCGACCCCGCCGTGGCATCCTATCCCCGCCAACCACCGCCCGTCACCCCAACCTGAAATCCCGCCTCACTCCACCCGGTCGGCCTGATCCCGCCGGTCCTGATCGCGCACCAGCCAATACACCGCCCCCAGCGACAAAAACGCCGCCGAGAGCGCGAACAGCTGCAACGACTCGCCCTTGCCCAGATCCAGAATGATCAACTTGCGCACGATCGCCAGCATTCCGATCAAAATCACCACCCGCACCCGCACCAACCCCTCGGCCCGCTCGCTGGTCACCAGAATCGAGCGTTTGAATTCGAGCGCGATCACCACGGTGAAAATCGCCCCGAACACCGATTGAAAAATCGCCGGATTGGTCGGATCGAAACTGGTGAACAGAATATCATGCACGATATTCAAAATCAGATGCAGCAGCGCCGCCGTCACCACGACCGCCATCAGCAGCGTCAGCACCTGCACCACGACGATCTCGAAATAATGATAGATCCTGGTCTCCAAGCCTGCGCGCATTCCTGATCATCCTTTTTTGCGTGTCCAGCGCACCAGCGCCCGCCCCGCGACAAACACACCACGACAGGTAAAAGTAAAGCAAGGCCTGCTTTTTTTGCAAAAAAAGCAGCAAAAAAACTCCCTTTCGTTAGCCCGTGCCGGTGACCGCGCCGGCAACCCAACTCCGAAAAGTTTTTTGCTTCTTTTTTTCAAAAAAGCAGCGCTTCCCTTCCTAACCCACCCAACCCATGCCATCTCCCGCTGATGGAACTCCCGCACGATCCGGTCGGCTGGCACGGCACGACCATCCTCTGCGTCCGCGCGAACGGCGCGGTCGCCATGGCCGGCGACGGCCAGGTCAGCCTCGGCAACACCGTGGTCAAAGGCAACGCCCGCAAGGTCCGCCGCATCGGCAACGGCGCCGTCCTCGCCGGATTTGCCGGCGCCACCGCCGATGCCTTCACCCTGCTCGAACGCCTCGAAGCCAAGCTCGAACGCTTCCCCAGCCAACTCGAACGCGCCTGCGTCGAACTCGCCAAGGATTGGCGGACCGACCGCTACCTCCGCCGCCTCGAAGCCATGATGGCGGTGGCCGATAACGTGCACTCCTACACCCTCACCGGCAATGGCGACGTGCTCGAACCCGACGATGGCATCATCGCGATCGGCTCCGGCGGCAATTACGCCCTCGCCGCCGCCCGCGCCCTGCTCACCATCGAGGGCCTCACCGCCGAGGACATCGCCCGCCGCGCCATGAAAATCGCCGGCGACATCTGCATCTACACCAATCACAACGTGATCGTGGAAACCCTGTGATCGATAGCCCGACCTATACACCCCGCGAAATCGTCTCCGAACTCGACCGTTTCATCGTCGGCCAGAACGACGCGAAACGCGCCGTCGCCATCGCGCTGCGCAACCGCTGGCGCCGCCAGCAACTGCCCGAAGCGATGCGCGAGGAGGTCGTGCCGAAAAACATCCTGATGATCGGCCCGACCGGTTGCGGCAAAACCGAAATCGCCCGCAGACTGGCGAAACTGGCGCAAGCCCCCTTCATCAAGGTCGAGGCCACCAAATTCACCGAAGTCGGCTATGTCGGCCGCGACGTCGAAAGCATCATCCGCGATCTGGTCGAAATCTCGATCACCATGCTGCGCGAGCTCAATCGCAAGGGGGTTGCCGCCCGCGCCGAGCTTGCCGCCGAAGAGCGGCTCCTGACCGCGCTGGTCGGGGAGGGCGCCTCCGCCGACACGCGCAACCGCTTCCGCGCCATGCTGCGCGAGGGTCAACTCGAAGACCGGGAAATCGACATCGAAGTCGCCGAAAACCCGGCCGCCATGATCGGCCAGCTCGACATGCCGGGCATGCCCCCCGGCGGTGCCGCCAATCTCGGCGAAATGATGAAATCCATGTTCGGCCGCCCGCACAGCCGCAAACGCATGACCGTCGCCGCCGCCCGCATCGCGCTCAACCGCGAGGAGGCCGACCGCCTGCTCGATACCGACCAGCTCACCGCCGACGCCCGCACCCACGCCGAAAACCATGGCATCGTCTTCCTCGATGAAATCGACAAAATCTGCGCCAAATCCGAAGGCGGCTTCCGCGGCGGCGATGTCTCGCGGGAAGGCGTCCAGCGCGACCTGCTGCCCCTGATCGAAGGCACCACCGTCACCACCAAATACGGCCCGATCAAAACCGATCACATCCTGTTCATCGCCTCCGGCGCCTTCCACATCGCCAAACCCTCCGACCTGCTGCCCGAACTCCAGGGCCGCCTGCCCATCCGGGTCGAATTGGCCCCGCTCTCGCGCGACGATCTCCGCCGCATCCTCACCGAACCCGAACATTCGCTGCTCAAGCAATACGTCGCCCTGATGGAAACCGAAAACGTCCATCTCGACTTCTCCGATGACGCGGTGGACGCCATCGCCAGCCTCGCCGCCGACATCAACGACCGCGTCGAAAACATCGGCGCCCGCCGCCTCGCCACCGTGCTCGAACGCATGCTCGAGGAAATCAGCTTCGGCGCCACCGACCGCGCCGGCGAGACCATCAGCGTCGACGCCAGCCTGGTCCACGAAAAAGTCGCCCCGCTCGCCGCCAAGGGCGATCTCAGCCGGTTCATTCTTTAGAGCGTTATGCTTTCAGCTTAACGCTCTAACTCTATATTTTTTCGAGCAATTTCATGCGATTATGTTGCCGCTGCCGCGTCAACTTAATCGCATATCGCTCTAATCCCCATCTCCCGCCCACGCGGCGCTTGCCCACCCCCCTGGGA
>NZ_JBMFGY010000014.1:0-20765 GCF_049977125.1 Acidiphilium sp.
GGTCCGGGCAATCATTATTTCATCCCCGATCGCAAGATTTTCAAAAATCGCTGATGCGCGGAGGACACATTTGCACGCCCAAATCGTTACGCTATCGCAACAAAATAGCAAAAACCAATCATTTCCACGCGCCATCGCGCGCAACAGAAAGAGAAACACGTCGTCTGGCTGGGGGACCTGGATTCGAACCAGGGCTGTCCGGGTCAGAGCCGGAAGTTCTACCGCTAAACTATCCCCCATCCACCGATGGTATCGACGATCCCGCGCCAAGCCGGAGCTTAACGCGCGCACCGCGATCTACGTCAGGCGATACCGCCCGCAACGCTCAATTGCAAGGCCCTGAAACACAACACCGGCAAATCGCCGGCACCCGGCGCATATCTTGTTCAGCCGCGCGGTGCCGCGGCACGCGCGAGACGATCATTGATCGCCGCCCCCAGCCCCTGCCGCGGGATCGGGGCAACAGCGATGCCCTGCAACCCGAGGTCTGCCGCCTCGGTATCGATACGGTGCAACGCCTCGAACAACCCCGCCGCCGCCTCGATCAAACTGCCACGGGGCGAGAGATTGATCATCAACCGCCCCCTCACCGTCGCGGTGCCGAAACCCAACCAGGCCTCCGAATCATCCGGCGCAAGCGCCTCAAGCCGAAGCGGCAGCCGCGGCGCATAATGCGACCTGAGCATCCCCGGTGCGATGACCGCCGTGGTATCGTCACAACGCCGGATCGGACCCATCAATTCCTCCAGCATCTCGATCGGAATGCCCCCCGGCCGAAGCAGGGTCGGATCGCCGGTGGTAAGGTCGAGAATACTCGATTCAAGACCAACGCTGGTGGGGCCCGACTCCAGAACGGCATCGATCCGCCCGGCAAGACCCGCCATGACATGAGCCGCAGTGGTCGGGCTGAGATGGCCAGATCGATTGGCCGAGGGCGCTGCGATCGGTGTGCCGGCGGCGTTCAACAGCGCGCGCGCCGTCCCATGCGCCGGCACCCGCACCGCGAGGCTCGGCAACCCCGCCGCGGCGAGGGCCGCGATCGGACTATCCTCACGGCGCGGCAACACCAGCGTCAATGGCCCCGGCCAGAACACCGCCGCGAGCGCACGCGCGCGCGCATCGGCGCGGACATGAGCGAACGCGCCATCGGCCTCGGCAAAATGACAGATCAGCGGGTTGAACCGTGGTCGCCCCTTCGCCGCGTAGATCCGGGCGATCGCGTCCGCATTCGTCGCATCCGCCCCCAGGCCATAGACGGTCTCGGTCGCGAAAGCGACCAGCCGCCCCGCCCGAAGCCACGATCCCGCGCGCGCAATGCCCTCGGCATCGTCACGCAGCAACACGGTCATCGATCGGCTTCAGCTTCGTTCGGCAGGTCACGGGCGACTTCCGGCGAGTGGAGCAACCGGTTGATCCGGCTTGCCTCATCGAGCGCATGGTCGGGCTGAAAATGCAGATCGGGGACGAATTTGGTGCGCATCCCCTGCCCGATCGCACTGCGCAAAAATGGGCTCACCCGTTTGAGGGCGGGCAGCAGCGGATCGGTCGGGATGTTGCCAAGACGCGAGACGAAGATCGTCGCATGTTTCAGATCAGGACTCATGCGGACTTCAGCAACGGTAAGATGAACGCCGATCAGATCGGGATCGCGGAACTCGGTGCGGGCGAGCACGGCGGAGAGGCGGTGGCGGATGTCTTCGGCGACCCGGCGCATACGCTGCGTCGGGCCGTCCTGGACTTTGCCGGTAACGGTCGCGCGATCGAAATGGCTGCGGCCGGGCTTACCCCTGGTCATGCCGGAACGAGTTCGGTCTCGTAGCATTCGACCACATCGCCTTCGCGAATATCGCCGAAGCCGGCGAAGGACAGGCCGCATTCGTAACCCCGGGCAACCTCACGGACATCGTCCTTGAAGCGCTTGAGCTGCGACAACTCGCCCTGATGGACCACGACGCCCTCGCGCAGCAGGCGCACGCCGGCACCGCGTTTGACCAGGCCTTCGGTGACGTAGCAGCCCGCAACCTTGCCGGTCTTGGTGATGTTGAACACCTGGCGGATTTCCGCGTAGCCGAGGAATTTTTCGCGGTGAACCGGCGCGAGTTTGCCTTTGACCAGTTTTTCGATGTCGTCCGCCACCTGATAGATGATGGAGTAGTAGCGGATATCGACGCCGTCGCGGTTGGAGAGCGCGCGGGCCTGGGCGTTGGCGCGGACGTTGAAGGCGACCACGATGGCATCGGAGGCTTTGGCGAGTTGCACGTCGCTTTCGGTGATCTGGCCGACGCCGGCGAGCAGGACGCGGACGCGAACTTCGTCGTTGCCGAGTTTGGTGACCAGGGCCTGGATCGCTTCGGCGCTGCCTTGCACATCGGCCTTGATCAGAAGCGCCACTTCCTTTTGTTCGCCGGCCTGGATGCGGGCGAGCATCTGGTCGAGTGTGCCGCGCGCGGCGGCGCCGGCGACCGCGTTGGTTTCGCGCAGACGGCGCTGGCGGAACTCGGCGATTTCGCGGGCGCGGCTTTCATCCTCGACCACGACGAAGGCTTCACCAGCAGAAGGGACACCGGATAGACCAAGGATTTCGACCGGAACCGAGGGGCCGGCGCTGGTGATCGGTTTGCCATGCTCGTCGAGCATCGCGCGGACGCGGCCCTGTTCGGTGCCGGCGACCACGATATCGCCCTGTTTGAGCGTGCCTTTCTGGACCAGGATGGTCGCGACCGGGCCGCGGCCGCGATCGAGCCGGGATTCGACCACGGTGCCTTCGGCGCTGCGATCGGGGTTGGCGCGCAGGTCGAGGATTTCGGCCTGCAGCAATATGGCTTCCTGGAGCTTGTCGAGGCCTTCGCGCTTGAGGGCGGAGACTTCGACATCCTGGGTTTCGCCGCCCATTTCCTCGACCGCGATGTCGTATTGCAGCAATTCGCTGCGCACCCGGGTGGGGTTGGCGTCCGGCCGGTCGATTTTGTTGATCGCGACGATGATCGGCACGTTGGCGGCCTTGGCGTGGCGGATCGCCTCGATGGTCTGGGGCATCACGCCGTCATCGGCGGCGACGACCAGCACCACGATGTCGGTCACCTGAGCGCCGCGGGCGCGCATGGCGGTGAAGGCTTCGTGGCCCGGCGTGTCGATGAAGGTCATTTTATCGCCGCTGGGCAACGTGACCTGATAGGCGCCGATATGCTGGGTGATGCCGCCGGCTTCGCCTGCGGCGACCGAGGTGGAGCGCAGGGCATCGAGCAGCGAGGTCTTGCCGTGATCGACATGGCCCATAATGGTAACAACCGGCGGGCGGGGCCGCATGTCGGTATCGGCATCGACGACGCCTTCGAGGCCGATTTCGACATCGCCCTCGGAGACGCGCTTGGATTTATGGCCGAATTCCTCGACCACGATTTCAGCGGTATCCGCATCAATCGACTGGGTCGCGGTGGCCATGACGCCGAGTTTCATCAGCGATTTGACGACATCCGGCACGCGGGCCGCCATGCGGTTGGCGAGTTCCTGGACCGTGATGGTTTCGGGAAGGATGACATCTCGCACAACGCGCACCTGATCTGAACGGAGCATTTCGAGTTCGGCCTGGCGACGTTCGCGGTCGCGCTGGCGGCGGACCGAGGCGAGCGAGCGAACCCGTTCGTCTTCGCCGGAGATAGCGGCTTGAACGTCGATCCGCGCACCGCCGCGGCGGCGATCGTCGACCACTTTTTTCGGCGGCGGAGCAACCGGTTTGCGGGCCGGGATGGCGTTGCCGCCGCCGCCGGGGCGACGGGCGACGCGGGGCGCTTCGTCCTCATCGTCACGGCCGCCGGTGCGGCCGGCCTTGAGGCGGAGGGTTTCGGGCGCGGCGCTTGGCGCCGGCGCGCTCGGCCGGCGCGGTGCGGCGCTGGATTCAACGCGACGTGGCGGCGGCGCGGGCGCTGTGGCCGGTGTCGCCACCGCTGCGGCGGGAGCGGTTGAAGGCAACGGAGCCTCGTCCGTTGTAACCTCGGTCTGCGGCGGCGGCTTGGCGGCCTCTTCTTCGCGACGGCGGGATTCTTCTTCGATCCGCTTGCGGTTTTCCTCTTCGGCGAGTTTCGCCGCTTCCTCATCGCGCCGCCGGGCTTCCTCAGCGGCGGACAGGATCGAAATGGTTTCCTGTTCACGACGCTCGGCGTCACGCCGGGCCGATTCGCGCGCCTGTTCGGCCACGGCGCGCTGGCGAGCCGCCTGTTCGGTCGCGGTCAGGCCGCGTGGCACCGGCGAGACGGTGTTGCCGCCACGAACCGGCGCGGTGGCGGGTCTCGTCGCGGTCGATTCGGGTGCGCCACCGGGTGCGCCGCCACGTTTTTTGCGCACTTCCACCTGGACCACTTTCGAGCGGCCATGGCTGAAGCTCTGCCGCACCGACCCGGCATCGACCGTTCGACCCAGCTCGGCCCGTGCCGCCGGCCGCAGCGAGAGCCGCCCCTTGGTTTCGCCTTGATCCTGCTCGTCACTCATACAATCCGGTCCGTATTCAATTCAGTTTCTTAGCCATCGTCACGTCATCGTCGCCCGGGTCGAACCCCTGGCCAATTCCGGTTCAACCCGGTTGCGGCTCTCTCTGCCCGCTCTCCGCCGTACTGGCAATCAGGGCGGTTCTGACACCGGCGAGTTTGTTCGCCTCGATCTCGATCATCCCGGCCAGTTTGCCGGGGCCAATCGCCACATGCACCGTGCGGTCACGCCCGAATACCGCGCCCAACCGCTGCGCCGGGAGTGGCCGGACCACGGGAACGGCATGATGTCCGCGGACCCGAGCCTGCTCGGATTCGCTGCCGTCCGATGCCGCAACCAGCAGCACGCATTGCCCCGCCCCCAACCGTTCCTTCACCTTTTCGAACCCACCGACCGCCGCGCCGGCGCGGCGCGCCAGACCCAGCAATTCAACGATTCGATTTTCCAAAACATGTTCGACCCGTTCGGCAAGCCGTTCGGGTGTGATCAATCGCTTGCGCGCGGCCTTGCTGAAAACACCACGCTTCGACGCCATCTCTATCACATCCCGCCGCGCACTCAACCACAAACCACGCCCAGGCAGGGTTGCAGCAACGTCGAACACCAGCGCATCGCCCGGCCCGACGACGAACCGGAGCATTGACTCGCGCGGCAAGTGCTCCCGCGTGACCAGACAGCGGCGCAGCGGACCGACATGATCGGCCGGGTCATCATCGACCTGATCAAAATCGATCGTCTCGGCGATTGGTGCGTCAGGATCAGGCAGGAGTTTCATCTCCCTCGAACCAGTGGGCGCGCGCCGCCATGATGATCGCATTCGCGCTCGCTTCATCGAGCGCGTCCTTGCCGACGATCTCGATCAATTCATCGCTTGCCAGATCACCCAGATCATCGAGTGTCTTCACCCCGGCCTCTCCGAGTGCGACCAGCATGACAGCGGTCAGGCCTTCGAGATCGGCAAGCTCGTCGGTGACGCCGAGCGCGTTGCGTTTTTCTTCCATTTCGGTGGCACGTTTCTCAATTGCGGTTTCAGCGCGACGTTGCAGTTCGGCGGCGATGCCCTCGTCGAATCCTTCGATCGAGGCCAATTCCTCCAGCGGTGTTGCGGCCAAGTCTTCGATCCCTTCAAATCCTTCGGTGACAAGCAATCCGGCGATCACATCATCGACATCGAGCGCATCGACGAACAGATAGGAGCGGCGGCGGAATTCCTCCTGGCGGCGTTCGCTCTCCTCCGCCTCGGTCAGAATATCGATATCCCAGCGGGTGAGCTGCGAGGCGAGGCGCACGTTCTGTCCCCGCCGGCCGATCGCGAGTGAAAGCTGGGTGTCGGGGACGACGACTTCGACCTTGCCGGCCTCTTCGTCGAGCACGACTTTCGACACTTCGGCCGGCGCCAGCGCATTGACCACGAAGGTCGCGGGGTTGGGCGACCAGGGAATGATGTCGATCTTCTCGCCCTGCAACTCGGCCACCACCGCCTGCACCCGCGAGCCGCGCATACCCACACAGGCGCCGACCGGATCGATCGAGGAATCGCGGCTGATCACCGCCATTTTCGCGCGCGAACCCGGATCACGCGACACCGCCTTGATCTCGATGATGCCCTCATAAATCTCGGGCACTTCCTGCGCGAACAGCTTCGCGAGGAACCCGGGATGGGTGCGGGAGAGGAAAATCTGGGGCCCGCGCGGTTCCTCGCGCACATCGTAGATGAAGGCGCGCACCCGATCGCCGTTGTGGAGATTCTCGCGCGGGATCGTCTCGTCGCGCCGCAACAGCGCCTCGGACCGGCCGAGATCGACCATGAGGTTACCGTATTCGGTGCGCTTGACCACGCCGGTGATGATCTCGCCCACCCGGTCCTTGAACTCGTCGTACTGGCGCTTGCGCTCGTATTCGCGCACCCGCTGAACGATCACCTGCTTGGCGGTCTGCGCCGCGATCCGCCCGAAATCGATCGGCGGCAGCGGGTCGATCAGATGGCCGCCGAGCTCGATATCGGGTTTGAATTTCTTCGCGATATGCAGCGGGATCTGGGTTTCCTCGTTCTCGACCACCTCGACCGCCTCGGTCCAGCGCGACAGACGGACATCGCCGGTTTTGCGATCGATCGTCGCCCTGATGTCCTTCTCGTGCCCGTATTTGGCGCGACCGGCCTTCTGGATGGCCTGTTCCATCGCTTCGAGGACTTCGTCGCGGTCGATCTGCTTTTCGCGGGCGACCGCGTCGGCGACGAGGAGCAGTTCGGGGCGGGCTATCGCGGTGTCCATGGCAATCTCGCTTTGTTGCTCTGAGAAGTTCAGTTCGGCGGTGACGGCGTTTCGGTGGCCTTGATCAGGTCCTCGGTGAGGACGAGCTTGGCCTTTCGGATATCACGGTGCGGCAGATCGACGGTTTCACCTGAATCGAGCTTGACGCGCGCGGCGGTTTCGTCGGCACCGAGCACCGTCGCGGTCACGCGTTTGCGCCCCGCCGCGATCGGCACATCCATTTCGATCTTGGCCAGATGCCCCGCGAAGCGGACCCAGTCCTTCACCCGGGTCAATGGCCGATCGATCCCGGTGGAACTGACCTCAAGCGTCCAGGCGGTGCTGATCGGGTCCTCGACATCGAGCACAGCGGAGACCAGATGACTGATCCGCTCGCAATCATCGAGCGAGAGTTGGGACTGATCGGCACGATCCGCCATGATCTGAACCGTGGGCGTCTGCTTGCCCATGATGGTGACGCGGACAAGCTCGTATCCGATCGATTCCAGCCCGGGGGCGATCAGATCGGCGATGCGGCCTTCGAGGCCAGTATGCTGCGGGCGGGTCTGGTTCAAACTGCGAACTCGAATCAAGGCGGTTGGACAATAAAAAAGGCGGCCCGCTAAGGCCACCTCCGTGAAGGTTGGAGTATATTTTTTTGCAATATAGACCCCGAAACGCATCAAGGCAAGGTGGCCGCGCGCCGGGGTTTTAGCGCTCAGCCCGCCGATGCCGGCATCAACCGGCTTTCATCCGGGTCAATTGCTGCTTCATCGCGTCGAGCAAGGCGCTCACCTGGCCACCGTGATCGTTGATCACGCTCGAATATTCCGAACGCTCGGTCACCTCCAGCGACGTGCCCTCAACCACGACATCGACGATTTTCGGTTGACCATCGATCGTATCGACCACCCATTGCACATGGGCGGGCGACTGATTCTCGCGGCTGACCACGGTGCTGACCAAATCACCCGCGGGTCCGGGTTCGACCTTGCCGGTCTGGAACGTGACACCCTTGTAGGCACGGATCTGGGTGGTGATGTTATAGGCCAGGGTTTGATGAAACAAATGCAGATATTCGGTGCGCTGGCTCGGGGTCGCCACCTGCCAGTAGCGGCCGAGGACGAATTTGCCGATTTGATCGACCGCGACGATGTCATTGACCAGCGCACGCAGATCGGCGGATTTCTGGCTGGTCGAGCCGGGTCCATTGATGATCGCGACCAGCTTGGCGCCGGATTGCTGGATGAAACTCTTGGCGGCCGCGGCATCTGGCGCCGCGGCGAACGCGACGCTGTCGGTAAGCGCCGGCGAGAGGGCGAGCGCCGGCATCACGGCGAAAGCGCCGAGCAGAACCCGGCGAAAATAGGCGGCCATAGGGCAGTCCTTCCTAGTTGTTGTCGTCGTCGTATTCGTCGTGCCGCATCGCCTTACGCTGCGCGGCCGAATACCAGGCCGGCGGTGTGGCGACGTCACGCTGGTTGATTGTCTTCAACTCTGCGGCACGATGTTGGCGATAAAGGCTCCGGAATGTGGCATAGGGGTCGAGCGAGGTCTCTTTGATGTTCGAGATCGTGCCGTGCAGCCTCGCGCGCAGATTGACCAGGCCCAGCGTTGTCGCCGAATCGCTGAATATGGTCAGGCCGGTCGAGGGCGGGGCCGGAAACGTCGGTGTCATGAAATAGCTGGCCGGCCAGTTCAGCGCGTCGCGCACGCCCGATGGCCCGAACAGCGGCAGATATAAATACGGCCCCGGCGGCACACCATAGCTCGCCAGGGTCAGGCCGAGATCGGTGTAGACATGGCGGTATCCCAACGACCGCGCCGGATCGAACAGACCGCCGACCCCGACGGTGGAATTGACCAGAAACCGCACCAGCATCGTGCCGGCGTCACGCGGCTTGCCCGAGGCCATGAAATACAACACCTGCCCGGGGGCCAGAAGATTGCGCATGAAATAGGTTACGTGCTCGCGGATCCCCGGCGTCGTGACATCGATATACCCCATGGCGACCGGCCGCAGCAGATACGTGTCGAGCCTGTTGTCAAAATGATAGATGACCTTGTTGACCGGCTTCAACGGATCGTTCTGCTGCTCATAGGCCTGATAGGCGGCCTGGTTGCTCTTTGGCGGGGCGGTGGCGCAGCCGGCCAGCGCAAGACAGGTCGCCGCGACGGCGAGGGGAGGAACCACGAGATTCATCTGATTTTCCTTCTAGATGCTGCTTCATATCGCGTAATTTCGAGCCGTTTCAATTGCCGGCGCACATTGGAGCCATACCAGTCCGGAATCGTCGGCCGGTCGCGGCGATTGATCTGGCGCAATTGTGCCGCCCGGTGCTGGCGATACAGGCTGCGAAACACCGCATACGGGTCGAGCGCGCTCGATTCGATATGGGCGATCGTCGCGTTCAAGGACGACCGCTGGTTCACCGTGCCGATTGTGGCGGCGGCGTAATGCAGCGTCGCGCCGGCCGCCGATGACGTGCTGATCGGAATCGGTGAAATGAACACGCCGCCGAGACTCGCCAGCGCGTCGCGCACATTCGACGGCCCGGCCGCCGGCACGAACAGATACGGGCCGGATGGCACGCCATACAAGGCCAGAGTCAACCCAAGATCGGTATCGACCCGCCGATAACCGAGCGCGCGCGCCGGATCGAACACGCCGCCGATCCCGACCGTCGAATTGACCAGAAAGCGCACCAGCATGGTGCCGGCATCGCGCGGCTTGCCCGACGCCATGAACAAGAGAATCTCGCGCGGCGCATCCAGGTTTCGTGCGAAATATCCCGCATGGGTGCGAAACCACAGCGATGTCACGTCGAGATAGGTCCGGGACGCCGGATTGACGACATGCACATTGAGCCGGTGGTTGATCCGGTAGAACGCCTCGTTCATCGGCTTGAGCGGATCGTCCTGATGGCGATAGGTCGCATAGGCCAGCCGATCGGTGCGTGGCGGCGGTGTCGCGCAGCCGGCGAGCGCCAAAACGATCCCCCCACCCGCGATCACCGCGAGCGACCATTCGCGGCAAGCCCTCACCCCTGCGCCCCATCGGTATCCTCCCCGCGCCATGCCGCCCTCGCCCGATGCCATCCTATGCTCCGCAATTGTTACGGTTTCACTTCCAGGCATGTGGCAGCATGGCTGCATTGATCAATCCGCGGGCCGCATCAGAAATAATCCGAATCATGATCGGAAGGAACGATCGGCCTTGAACCACCGCCCGGTTCCTGCCACCACAGACCCAAATGGAGCCCCTCGCATGAACGCGCTATCCGAACAGAATGTCTTGCCCCGCTGGCTGTCGGGCGAGCGGTTCAAACCTGTCGCGTCCGGCATGGCGCGGCTGATTCCGCCGGCAATTTCCTTCGAGTTCTTTCCGCCGAAAACCGAGGCGCTGGAAACCCAGCTCTGGACCTGTATCGACCGTCTCGCCCCGCTCGCCCCACGCTTCGTTTCGGTCACCTACGGCGCGGGCGGCACCACGCAGGAGCGCACCCACGCGACCGTCCGGCGCCTGGTGCGCGAGACCAGCCTGGTTCCCGCCGCCCATCTCACCTGTGTCGGCGCGTCGCGCGGCGCGGTCGATGATGTCGCCCGCGCCTATTGGGATGCCGGCGTGCGCCACATCGTCGCCTTGCGCGGCGATCCACCCGGCGGCGCGCCCTACCAGCCCCATCCGCAGGGCTACGAATACGCCGCCGATCTGGTCGCCGGGCTGAAACGCGTCGCTGATTTCGACATCTCGGTCGCCGCCTACCCCGAAACCCACGCCCAGGCCGAAAGCCCCGCCGCCGATCTCGACAATCTCAAGCGCAAGCTCGATGCCGGGGCCAGCCGCGCGATCACCCAGGTGTTCTTCGAGACCGGCCACTATCTCGACTTCCTCGACCGCGCCCTCGCCGCCGGCATCACCGCGCCGATCATCCCCGGCATCATGCCGGTCTCGAATTTCGCGCAGGCGAAGCGGATCAGCGAAATGGGCGGCACCTACGTCCCCGGCTGGATGGCCGACATGTTTGACGGGCTCGACGAAGATGCCGAAACCCGCCAGATGGTCGCCGCCTCCATCGCCGCCGAACAGGTCCGCACCCTGCAGGCCAACGGCATCGATGAATTCCATTTCTACACGCTGAACCGGGCGGATCTGACCTATGCGATCGCGCGGATACTGGGGGTGAAGGCAAAAGAAGGAAACACTGCTTTTTTTGAAAAAAAAGAAGCAAAAAAACTTTGATTCCAATTGGCCCGTGCCGGTAACAACGCCCATGCCCCAGACAACCAAAAGTTTTTTGCTTCTTTTTTACAAAAAAGAAGCGCTTCCTTTCTTACCTTTCCACCTGACATGACCAACTACCTCACCCGCCTGAACCCAGCCCAGCGCGAAGCCGTCGAAACCATCGATGGCCCCTTGCTGGTGCTCGCCGGCGCCGGCACCGGCAAAACCCGCGTGCTGACCACGCGTTTCGCCCATATCCTGCTCAGCCGAAGGGCGTTTCCCAGCCAGATCCTCGCGGTCACCTTCACCAACAAGGCGGCCCGCGAAATGCGCGAGCGGGTCACCGCCCTGCTCGACCAGCCGGCCGAAGGCCTCTGGCTCGGCACGTTCCACGCCCTCGCCGCGCGAATGCTCCGCCGCCACGCCGAACGGGTCGATCGCACGTCGAGTTTCTCGATCCTCGATACCGACGATCAGCTTCGCCTGCTCAAGCAGGTGATGGAAGCGCGGCGGATGGACACCAAGCGCTTCACCCCGCAAGGGCTGATGGGCACGATCCAGCGCTGGAAGGACCGCGCCCTGCTGCCCGATGCGGTGCCGCGCGATCAGGATATCGACTGGGGCGCAGAATCGGCACGCGATCTCTACGCCGCCTATCAGGCGCGGCTGCGCGAACTGAACGCGATGGATTTCGGCGATCTGCTGCTGCTGGCCTATGATCTGCTCCGCCGCGACCCCGAGGTTCTGGCCGAATATCACCGCCGCTTCCGCTACATCCTGGTCGACGAATATCAGGACACCAATCTGGTGCAGTATTACTGGCTCCGCCTGCTCGCCCAGCAATCGAAGAACATCTGCTGCGTGGGTGACGACGACCAGAGCATCTATTCCTGGCGCGGGGCCGAGATCGAGAACATCCTGCGCTTCGAGGTGGATTTTCCAGGTGCCAAAATCGTCCGTCTCGAGGCCAATTACCGCTCGACCGCGCCGATCCTCGCCGCCGCCGCCGGGCTGATCGCGCATAATGAAGGTCGGCTCGGCAAGACCCTGCACGCCGGCCGCGCCGATGCCGCGGGCGAGAATGTCGAGGTCTTCGCCTTCTGGGATTCCGACGAGGAATCCCGCGCCGTCGCCACCCGCGTCGAATCCCTCCGCCGCGACGGCCACAAGCTCGCCGAATGCGCCGTGCTGGTGCGCGCAGGGTTCCAGACCCGCGCCTTCGAGGAGCGGTTCATCGCGATCGGCCTGCCCTACCGCATCATCGGCGGCCTGCGCTTCTACGAACGCGCCGAAATCCGCGACGCCATCGCCTATCTGCGCGTGCTGATCCAGCCGGCCGACGATCTCGCTTTCGAACGCATCGTCAACACCCCCAAGCGCGGCCTGGGCGACACCGCCCTGCGCGCGATGCACGAACGCGCCCGCGCCGATCAGGTGCCCCTCGCCGAAGCCGCATCGCGCATCGCCGGCGAAGCTACTCTGCGCGGCAAGGCACGCGAGGGTCTGCGCGACCTGATCGCCAAATTCAACGACTGGCGCGAAACCCTGCGGCGCGACGGCCATGTCATCGCGCTCTCCACCCTGCTTGACGAAAGCGGCATCATCGCGATGTGGCAGGAGCAGAAAACGCCGGACGCCGCCGGGCGGATCGAGAATCTCAAGGAACTGGTCCGCGCCCTGGCCGATTTCGACACGCTGGAAGGGTTCCTCGAACATGTTTCCCTCGTTATGGACAATGACAACGAGGTGGACGACGACAAAGTGTTCCTGATGACCCTGCACGCCGCCAAAGGCCTGGAATTCGACACGGTATTCCTCCCCGGCTGGGAAGAGGGCGTGTTTCCGAACCAGCGCGCGCTCGACGAAGGCGGTGCCAAATCGCTCGAGGAGGAACGCCGCCTCGCCTATGTCGGCATCACGCGGGCGAAACAACGCGCGATCATCTCGCATTGCGCCAACCGCCGGATCTACGCCAACTGGCAATCGAGCGTGCCGTCGCGCTTCATCGAGGAACTGCCGGACGATTCCATCACCCTCGGCGGCTCGGCCAGCCTCGCGCGCGAACAGCGCTTCGCCGCCCCGGTCTTCGCGACGGCTACGCCTCTGATCGCCCGGCGCGAGTCAGCGCCCCAGCAGAATCGGCGCGAAGCGGATAGCTGGAACACCCCGTCGCGCCCCGCCCGCGCCGACAAACTG
The DNA here is from genome assembly GCF_049977125.1 of Acidiphilium sp. Lineage (NCBI taxonomy): Bacteria > Pseudomonadati > Pseudomonadota > Alphaproteobacteria > Acetobacterales > Acidocellaceae > Acidiphilium > Acidiphilium sp. The sequence continues at coordinate 13,156 of NZ_JBMFGY010000014.1, forward strand.
ACCGAAGGAACCCGCGTGTTTCACCAGAAATTCGGCTACGGCATCGTTATCGACACCGATGACGACCGGCTCGACATCCGCTTCGAAACCGCCGGCGAGAAACGCGTGCTCGACCGTTTCGTGGAGCGCGCCTGATGCCGCACGCCGAACAGCTCGAACGCATCATCCTCACTGTCCCCGCGACCGCGCTCGAAGCCTTCGAGGCGGCACTCGGCTGCTGCTGCCGCACGGTCGGGTTCTTTCTCGACGAGGCGACCAACACCTGGGTGGTCGAGGGGCTGCGCGAGATCGATGGGTCGGACGGTGATCTGGTCACGGCACTGATTCTCGCCGAGGCGGCGAGCGGCATCACACCCGACATCGAGCGCGTCAGGGTCCCGGCCGGCGGCTGGCTGGCGCGGAGCTATCAGGGCTTCCCCGAACAAATGATCGGCGAGCGCTTCGCCATTCGCGGCTCCCATATCAAGGGCAGGAAACCCGCCGGCAGGCACAGCATCACGGTCGATGCCGGGCTGGCCTTCGGCACCGGCGAACACGGCTCGACCCGGGGTTGCCTTCTGGCCCTGGAACAGACGGCCAAACGCCGCCGACCACTGAACATCCTCGATCTCGGCACCGGTTCCGGCGTGCTCGGCATCGCCGCGGTGAAAATCTGGGGCCGCCCGGTGCTGGCCACCGACATCGATGCACGCGCCGTCCGCGTCGCCACCGCCAACGCCGCCCTCAACGGCACCGCGCGCCTGTTCCGCGCCCGCCGCGCGGATGGCTGGATGAGCCCGGTCCTGCGCCGCCACGCGCCCTATGATCTGGTGTTCGCCAATATTCTGGCGCGCCCGCTCGCGGCAATGGCGCATCAACTCGCCGCCAAACTCGCGCCCGGCGGCACCGCGATTCTCGCCGGGCTGCTCGACCGTCAATCACGCTGGGTGCTCTCGGCGCATCGTCGCCACGGTCTGGTGCTGAAAGCCAGGATCAACGACGGCGACTGGACAACGCTGATCCTGGAAAAACCCATAAGGCGCGCAGCAAAAACCCGGGAGACCACCCCATCGTCATGACGGGGGGCCTTGCCCGGGCGTTTGGTCGCATCCGGTCGCGATCAGACGCGGCCGGGAAACTTGCCCCGCGCCACGTCGCGGATGTCCGAGCGGGAGATGCCCAGATCCGCCAGTTCACGGTCGCTCAGCTCCGACAATTCGCGATAGGCCGCGCGAGCCGCCCGCTGCTGGCGGAACATCTCGCGCACACGCTCAAACATGGCGACGGTGCGCCGGAAATTGTCGCGCAGCGCCGCATCGATCGCTGCATTCTGCGACGCCAGCGCATCCGCAACGGGCGAGCCGAGCTTGGTATGATCGATCAGTCTAGCCATTTTAATCACCTTCAGTTTAGGGACGAACGCGAGCCCGAATTCCATTATCGGCAGAACCCGTCGCTCTCGCTCTTTCGCAGTGCAACATAATCGTCCCACCGATATTTGTGGAGCGAAGGTTTTCTCGGTCAGCTATGCAAAAACATGATAGGAAATTGGTTAAGATATGATGAAAGAGCGCATCTCATCCCTACGTGCGGCATTGCGGACCCAAGGTCTCGACGGCTTCATCCAGCCGCGTAACGATGAATTCCTTGGTGAATACGTCCCCGACTCGGCCGCCCGCCTGGCCTGGCTGACCGGCTTCACCGGCAGCGCGGGCGTCGCTATCGTGCTTGCCGACAAAGCCGCCGTATTCTCCGATGGCCGCTACACGCTGCAACTCGAAAGCCAAACCGATCCCGCGATCTGGGAACGCCACCACATCACCGAAACCCCGCCGGAAACCTGGCTGCGCGCCGAAGCCCCGAACGCCCGCATCGGCTACGACCCCTGGCTGATGTCGGCCAATCATGTCGCCACGTTCAGCGATGCTGGAATCACCATGGTGCCGATCGCCAACCCGATCGACCGCTTCTGGAATGATCGCCCCGCGCCGCCAGCGGCGGTCGCAACGCCGCATCCGATCGCGTTCGCCGGCGAATCCGCCGCCGCCAAGCGTCACCGCATCGCCGCACTTATCGCCGCGGATGGCGCCGACGCGGTGCTGCTGACCGACCCGCATGCCGTCGCCTGGCTGTTCAACCTGCGCGGCGCCGACCTGCCGCACACGCCGGTCGCGCTCTGCTTTGCCTTGCTGCGCCGCGACTCCTCGGCCGTCATCTTCATCGATCCGGAAAAAATTCCCCCAGCCACCGCCGTTCATCTCGGCGGATCGGTTACCATCGTCGCGCGTGATGCCCTGGCGGATACGCTCGCCACCCTGCGCGGCAAACGAATCCGCCTCGACCCCGCCACCGCGCCGATCCGCCTGACCCAGATACTCGGCGATGCCGGCGCCATCACCGTGTCGGGCGATGATCCCTGCGTGCTCCCGCGCGCGATGAAAAACCCGGTCGAGCAGGAAGGTGCGCGCGCCGCGCATGTTCGCGATGGCGCCGCGATGTGCCGGTTCCTCGCCTGGTTCGCCTCGACCGCGCCGGATGGCACCCTGACCGAGCTCTCCGCCGCCGCGATGCTGCGACACTTCCGCAGCGCGGCGGCGGATTTCCGTGCCGAAAGCTTCAATCCGATTTCCGGCGCCGGCGAACATGGCGCGATCATCCACTACGCCGCCGATGATGCCAGCAACCGCGGGATCCACCGCAACGAGGTCTATCTGATCGACAGCGGCGGCCAATACCCCGATGGCACCACCGACATCACCCGCACCCTCTGGACCGGCCCCGACGCGCCGCCCGCCCTGATCCGCGACCGCTTCACCCGCGTCCTCGCCGGCCATATCGCGCTTGCCCGCGCGCAATTTCCCACCGGCACCACCGGCCCGCAGCTCGACGTCCTGGCCCGGACGCCGCTGTGGGAGGCCGGACTCGATTTCGATCACGGCACCGGCCACGGCGTCGGGTCGTATCTCTCGGTCCATGAAGGTCCGGTCAGTTTCCACAAACGCGCCAAGCCGGTGCCGCTCGCCCCCGGCATGATCCTGTCGGACGAGCCCGGCTATTATGAACCCGGCGCCTTCGGCATCCGTCTCGAGAACCTGCTGCTGGTCGTCGCGGCGTCCACCACCAGCCGGCCGTTTCTCGCCTTCGAAACCCTCACGCTGGCGCCGTTCGCCCGCGCGATGATCGATCCCGCCCTGCTCCCCGCCGCGTCCATCGCCTGGCTCGATGCCTACCACGCCCGTGTCGACGCGGTGATCGGCCCCCGCGTCGATGCCGCGACGCGCGCGTGGCTCGCAACCGCCTGCGCGCCGCTGACGCGCGATTGATCACCCCCCGATCGATGAGCCGGCACCGCGCCGCCTGACGGCTTGCATTCGTCGCCAGAAGCGCCACACTGATTTCATGTCTGGATTCGCCCCGCGTGTGAAGGCGGTGCTCGGCCCCACCAATACGGGCAAGACGCATCTCGCCATCGATCGTCTGCTGGGCCACGCGTCGGGGATCATCGGATTTCCGCTCCGCCTGCTCGCCCGCGAGAATTACGACCGCATGGTCGCGATCAAGGGGGTCCGGCATGTCGCGCTGATCACCGGCGAGGAAAAGATCGTCCCGCCCGAGGCGCGGTGGTTTTCCTGCACGGTGGAAGCGATGCCGCTGGACCGGCAGGTCGAGTTCATCGCCGTCGATGAAATCCAGCTCTGTGCCGATGCCGATCGCGGCCATGTATTCACCGACCGGCTGCTGCATGCGCGCGGCATGGTCGAGACGATGTTTCTCGGCGCGGAGACCATCCGCAAGCTGCTCAAACGTCTGGTGCCGGAGGCCGAGATCGAAACCCGGCCGCGCCTGTCGCAACTCACCTTCACCGGCGCCACCAAACTCTCCCGCCTGCCGCCGCGTTCGGCGATCGTCGCGTTTTCGGCGGCCGAGGTTTATGCGATCGCCGAAGCCGTGCGCTCGCGCCGCGGCGGCTGCGCCGTGGTGATGGGGCGGTTGAGCCCGCGCACCCGCAACGCCCAGGTCGCGCTGTATCAGGACAAGGAGGTCGATTTCCTCGTCGCGACCGATGCGATCGGCATGGGTCTGAACATGGATGTCGACCATGTCGCCTTCGCCGGCCTGTCGAAATTCGACGGTCACCGCCCCCGCCCGCTCACCGCCGCCGAAATCGCGCAGATCGCCGGTCGGGCTGGCCGCGGCATGCGCGACGGCACTTTCGGCACGACCGGGCCGTGCCGGCCGCTCACCGAGGAACTGGTCGCCGCCGTCGAGGCGCATGCCTTCGAACCGCTCGAACAACTCGCCTGGCGCAATTCAAGCCTCGATTTCACCTCGATCGAGACCCTGCTCGCCAGCCTGCTCTCCTCGCCCGAACGCCAGGGTCTGACCCGCGGCCACGATGCCTCCGACCTGCTCACCCTGATCGGCCTGTCCGGCGATGCCGCCATCCGCGCCCGCGCCCGCTCGCCGCGCGCGGTGCGAATGCTGTGGGATGCCTGCCAGATCCCCGATTTCCGCAAACTCGCGACCGATGCGCACAGCAAACTCTGCGCCCGGGTGTTCCAGCATCTGCTCGATGACGGCGTGCTGCCGGAGGATTGGGTCGCCGCGCAGATCGCGGTGCTCGGCCGCACCGATGGCGATATCGACACGCTGATGCAGCGCCTGGCCGATGTGCGGATCTGGGCCTATATCGCGGCCCGGGCCGACTGGGTCCGCCATGCGCTGGTCTGGCAGGGCCGGGCGCGCGAAGCCGAGGATCTGCTGTCGGACGCGCTGCACGAAAAGCTGATGGCCCGTTTCGTCGATCGCCGCGCCGCCCGGATCACCCGCAGCCTCGATGCCGGCGAACCCGCCGGATTGATGTCGGCGGTCACCAGCAGCGGCGAGGTCGTCGTCGAGGGCCACACCGTCGGCCGGATCGATGGCTTCCGCTTCGAGCCGGACGCCAGCATCGGCGGATCGGACAAGCGCCTCGTCCTGCGCGCCGCCCGCCGCGCCCTCGGTGGTGAAATGCCCCGCCGCGTCGCCCTGGTGCAAGCCGCGCCCGATGCCGCCTTCGCCCTGCAACCCGACGGCGCGATCACCTGGCTGGGCGCGCCGATCGCCCGGCTGCGTCAGGGCAGCGCCCTGCTCGCCCCGGCGATCGAAATCATCGACAGTGAATTTCTCGACGGAACGCAGCGCGAAACCCTCCGCGCCCGCCTCGCCCGCACCATCGAGACCATCATCGCCCACGAATTGACCCCGCTGTTCGCCGCCGCCGATGCCGCCTTGTCCCGGCCTGAGTTGCGCGGCATCGTCCACCGCCTCACCGAACAGGCCGGCATCCTGCCCGCCGCCACGATCGATGCGGCGCTGCGCCCGGAACTGCGCCGCATCGGCATTCGCGCGGGGTGTTTCGCGATTTACCTGCCAGCCATGCTGAAACCCCGCCCCGCCCGCCTGCGCGCGACCCTCTGGGCCGCATGGCGCAAACGCTGGCTGCCGCCCCTGCCCGCCCCCGGCCTGATCTCGATGACGAGCCCCGACTGGCCGGACGGTCTCGCCACGTTCATGGGCTGGCTCGAATGTGGCCCCCGCGCGATCCGGCTCGACATCGCCGAACGCATCGCGGCCGATCTGCGCTACACCGCCCGCCGCCGTCCGGTTCCGGTTCCCGCCGGCCTCGCCTCGCGACTCGGGATCAGCCAGGACGATCTCGGTCCGGTCCTGAACGGTCTGGGACTCCGCCTGCTCGCGGCGGAAATCCTGGATGATGCCGTCTTCGGCCCGCCGCAACCCGCGCGCATCGCCATCGCGGCCCAGCGCAAGCCCGCCGCGGCGCCGCCCGACCAACCGGTCCGCACCCCCAACCCCGACCATCCGTTCGCGGTTCTGGCCAGCTATCGCCGTGAAGCGTCCTGACACGTTGCCCGGATGCGCGAAGGAGGATGTCGCCTGGCAACGGCTCGACCTGTTCCTGTTCCACGCCCGCTTCGTCCGATCCCGCGCCATCGCGGCCGCGCTGATCGGGGCCGGCTGTGTGCGGATCAACCGCCAGACCACCGAGAAACCCCATGCCAAGCTTCGCCCCGGCGACGTGCTCACCCTCGCCCTGCCCCGTGACGTGCGGGTGATCCGGGTGCGCGCGCTCAGCCCGCGCCGTGGCCCGCCGGATGAGGCGCAAGGCCTGTATGAGGTTGTTGGCGAGCCGTAATCTTGCGCAAATGCCATGTTGGGGGCATATCGCCTTCACCCGTTCTCATGACTCAGGAGTAACCGATGACCTATGTGGTCACCGAAAATTGCATCAAGTGCAAGTTTATGGATTGCGTCGAAGTCTGCCCGGTCGACTGTTTTTATGTCGGCGACAACATGCTGGTGATCCATCCGGACGAATGCATCGATTGCGGCGTCTGCGAGCCGGAATGCCCGGCCGAGGCGATCGTGCCCGATTCCGACGACAAGGCCGCCGCCTGGCTGGAAAAGAACCGTGAATTCGCCCTGACCTGGCCCAACATCACCCGCAAGGGCACCCCGCCCGACGATGCGGATGAGTGGAAGGACAAGCCCGGCAAGGCCGAGCTGTTTTCCGCCGAACCGGGAGTGCCCTGACACCCGCCGCGCCGGGGCGTTCCCGCAGCGTCGATTTTGTGATACGCTCATGTCAATCAGGAGGTACGACCCGTCACCGATCATCGATCGGTCCGGTTCGTGCGCATCTCGATGGGATTGATGATGACACAAGATCAGACTCCAATGGCGACCGAAAAGAAACCAAAGCCGTCTCGCAAACCGGCCTCCCCTCCCGACCCGGCGGCGCTCCGCTCACCGCCGCGCCCATCATCGCGCCCGGTCGTGAAAACCGTGCCGAAAACACCGAAATCCTCGTCGGCGGCGACCGTACCCGCTTCAAAAAAAGGCTCACCTCCCGCCATGACCACGGTTCCCCTCGCCGACCCGATGACCGACGCCGCCCCCGACGATGCAACGCCCGCCGTTGATCAGGCCCCGATCGCCGCCACGCCGCCGCCCGTGGCCGATCGCGATGCGATGCCCCCACCCGGTCCCCGGCCGATGCTGCCGCAACGCGCCATCGCCAAGGCGGAAAACTTCAAAGCCGGCGACCATGTGGTCTATCCCACCCACGGCGTCGGCAAGGTCGATCGCATCGCCGCCGAGGAAATCGCGGGGCAGAGGCTCGAACTGATCCACATCACCTTCGATGAAAACCGCATGACCCTGCGGGTGCCGGTCAACAAGGCCCGCACCGCCGGCTTGCGCAAATTATCGGGCCGCAAACAGTTCGATGAAGTGCTCGCCGCGTTGAAGGGCCGGGCGCGGATCAAGCGCACCATGTGGTCGCGCCGGGCGCAGGAATACGAGGCCAAAATCAACTCGGGCGACCCGATGGCGATCGCCGAAGTGGTGCGTGACCTCCATCGCAACGCCGGCCAGCCCGATCAGAGTTTTTCCGAGCGCCAGATTTTCGAGGCGGCGCTTGAACGCCTCGCCGCCGAATACGGCGCGCTCGAGGGTCTCGGCAAGCAGGAAGCGATCGACAAATTGCTGGTCTTCCTCAAGACCGAATAACCCCGAGAGCCGACCGGCTCTCCGAAACGACCCGAGAGCCGACTGGCTCTCTAAAACGA
>NZ_JBMFGY010000014.1:20865-44729 GCF_049977125.1 Acidiphilium sp.
GAGAGCCGACCGGCTCTCCGAAACGACCCGAGAGCCGACTGGCTCTCTAAAACGATCCGAGAGCCGACTGGCTCTCTGGGCAACCTCAGGCGCCGCGGGCGCGGCGCGGGCCTTCCCCGTCCGCCCCTCCCCGATCCGTCACCATGATCCGGCCCGCCGCAAACGATCAGTCGCTGACGTGGCGTTGCCCGATCAGCAGATAGACCGCTGGCAGCACAAACAGGGTGAACATGGTCCCGATCGATAATCCGGCCGCGATCACCATGCCCATATTGTAGCGTGCGGCAGCACCCGCGCCGGTGGCGATGATCAGCGGGATCACCCCGAGCACCATGGCGGCGGTGGTCATCAGGATCGGCCGGAGCCGGATGCTGACCGCATTTTCGATCGCCTCGCGCTTGGTCATCCCGGCGCGCTGGGACTCGTTGGCCACCTCGACGATCAGGATCCCATGTTTGCTGATCAGCCCCATCAGCGTGACCAGACCAACCTCGGTATAAATATTCAGGCTGAGCCCGAATCCGAGATAGATGAAAATCAGCGCGCCAGCGATCGACATCGGCACCGAGACCAGAATGATCAGCGGATCGCGGAACGAATTGAACAGCGCGGCGAGCGCGAGGAAAATCACGATCACCGCAAAGCCGAACGTGCCGAGAAAGCCGCTCTTCTCCTGCACGAATTGACGCATCGGGCCACCGTAATCGACATCGTAGCCGGTGGCGGGCAGAATTTTCTTCGCCAGCGCATCGAGCACGGCCAGGCTCTCACCCTGCGACACGCCGGGCGCCGCAACCCCCTGAAGCGTCGCCGCGTTGAGCTGCTGGAAATGATTGACCGCCTCGGGGATCACCTCGGTCGTGATATGCGCCACCGCGCTGAGCGGGATCGGCACGCCATTGACTGCGGTGATCGGATAATCGAGCAGCTGGGACGCGTTGAGCCGGTTGATCTGCGACACCTGCGGGATGACCTCGTAGGAGCGATCATCGAGGCTGAAATAATTGACATAAAGACCGCCGAGCGCCTGGCTGAGCGCCGCGCCAACCTGGCTCATCGACAAGCCCAGGGTCGCCGCCTTGGCACGGTCGATCACCACGGTGGATTGCGGCTGATCGATCTTCAGGTCCGATTGCAGAAACATGAATTTGCCGCTCTTCAACGCGGCCGCCAGCAGCTTCTTCGACACCGCATCGAGTGCCGTGAACGGTTCGGTCGTCTTGATCACGAACTGGATCGGCAGACCCTGCGATCCCGGCAGCGACGCGGGTTGAAACGCGACAACCTGCTGGCCGGCAACGTTTGCATCGACCTGCTCCTGGATTTCGGTTTGCAGGACACTGGCGGATTTGGCGCGCTGATCCCACGGGGTGAGCACCATGCCGCCGATCGATGAGGTCGTGGTTTCGAACTGGAACGTATGGGCCACGGATTTATGCGAGAGCATCAGGCGGTTGACCTCCTGCCCCCACATGACCTTCTGCGCCAGCGTCGCATTCGGCGCCGAGGTCGATGACATGATCACCACGCCCTGATCTTCCTGCGGCGCCAATTCGCTTTTCGAGCCGGTCGCCAGAAAATAGATGCTGCACAAAATGATCGCGCCGAAGGTCAGCGTGACCGGCAAGGTCGAAAGGCTGCCGCGCAACAGGCGCATATAGAGCCGGTGCACCCGCCCGAACGCCCGGTCGATGAAATGGACCAGGCGCGCTTCCAAAGTGGTGTCCTCGCGCGAGATATAGCGCAGCATGCGCGATGACAGCATCGGCGACAGCGTCAACGCGATGATCGCCGAAATCGTGACGGCGGCCACCAGCGTGAAGGCGAATTCGGTGAACAACGCCCCGGTGAGGCCGGATTGAAAACCGATCGGCGCATAAACCGCGGCGAGCACGATGGTCATCGCAACGATCGGGCTGGCCAGTTCGCCCGCCGCCGCCATCGCGGCCTGCAGCCGTGGCTCGCCGTTATCCAGATGGCGATTGACGTTTTCAACCACGATGATCGCGTCATCGACCACGAGGCCGATCGCCAGCACCAGCGCCAGCAGCGTGAGCAGATTGATCGTGAAGCCGAGCACCGCCATCGCGGCGAAGGTCCCGATCAATGAGAGCGGAATCGCAATGACCGGAATAATCACCGACCGTGGCGTGCCGAGGAACGCGAACACGACCAGCACAACGATCAGCAACGCCTCGACCAGCGCGGCGATCACGTCATGGATCGACGCATTCACGAATTCAGCGGAATTATAGACGATCGCCCCCTGCAACGCCGAGGGCAGCTGCGCCTGGATATGCGGAAACCGCTTCGTGATCGCATTGACGACCGTCAGCAGATCCGCGCCGGGCGCCACCTCGATGCCGATATAGACCCCGGGTTTGCCATCGAAGGCGACCTCGGAATCATAGGTGTTCGAACCCAGCGCGACATGCGCGACATCGCCGAGCCGCACGATCGCGCCGTTCGACTGGGTCACGATCAGATTGCGGAACGCCGCGGCGCTGTGCAGGCTGGTCGAGGCGGTCAACGACGTCTGAGTCATCGTGCCCTTGGTGTTGCCGAGCGCGCTGATGAAATCATTACCGCTCAGCGCCGTGAACACGCTGCTCGCGGTCAACCCGTAAGCGGCGAGTTTAGTGGGTTCGAGCCAGATCCGCATCGCATAATTCTGCGCCCCCAGAATTTGCGCCGCCTGCACGCCCGCCACCGATTGCAATTGCGGCTGAACCACGCGGGTCAGATAATCGGTGATCTGGTTGGCGGTGAGCACATCGCTCTTGAAGCCGATATACATCGCATCCAGCGTCTGGCCGACCTGCAATACCAGCTGCGGCTGCTGGGTGCCGCTCGGCAGCTGATTGAGCACCGACTGGATCTGCGCCTGGATTTCGGTCAGCGCCTTGCTGGTATTGTAGTTCAGCACGAGGTTGACCACGATCGTGCTCGTGCTGGTCTGGCTGGTCGAGGTCATGTAGTCGATGCCATTGACCTGCGAAACCGCGTTTTCGATCGGGGTGGTGACGAAACCGGCCATGGTGCTCGGGTCGGCACCCGGATAGGTCGTGGTGATGGTGATGGTCGCGTTTTCGGTCTTGGGATATTCCAGGATCGGCAGCGATCCGACCGATTTGAGGCCGAGCACCAGGATGATCGCGCTGACCACGATGGCCAGAACCGGCCGGCGGATGAACAGGGCAGTGAAATTCTTCATGGTGGCGGTTCAGTGATTCGGCACGACGGGGTCGGGCGAATCCGCGGGCATGATCTTGTTGTCGATCAGCACGGGTGAATTGTTCAAAAGCTTGACCTGCCCGGCCACCACCACCTGATCACCCGGCTGCACCCCCTTCAGAATCGCCACCTGATCGCCCCTGGTCTGGCCGAGCGTGACAAAAACCTGCTTGGCATGCAGGCTCGACCGAGGCTGCGCCGGCGCCTTGCCGCCCGAAGCCGGCTTGGTCTTGTCCGGTTCCACCAGAAATACGGTATCGCCGAACGAATTATACGCGATCGCGGTCTGTGGCAGCGTCACGATGGCTTCGGGCGCGCCGACATCGATGGCGACGCGCGCGAACATCCCCGGCCGCAATTCGTCATGCGGGTTGGCGATCCGGGCGCGGATCTGGATCATGCGTGTGGTGGTGCTCACCGCCGAGTCGATCGCGGTGATCCGTCCGGTGAACGGCGTCCTGGCGAACGCATCCACACTCACCTTGACGATCATGCCGGGTTTGATCGTGCGCAACGCCGCCTGTGGCAGATAGAAATCGATATCGATCGGGTTGAGCTGCTGCAACGAGGCAATGGCGGTTCCCGCCGCGAGATACTGACCGAGATCGACCGCGCGAATGCCGATCCGCCCGGAAAACGGCGCCACGATCCGCTTTTCCGCCATCAGCGCCAATTGGCTGTTCACCTGCGCCTCGGCGCTGGCAAGGTTGGCGCGATCGGTATCGACCGTCTGCAAACTGACCGCCTGGGCATGGTATTGCGCCAGATCGCGCTGATAGGTGATCCGGTCGAGCGCCGCCGTCGCCTTCAGCTGCGCCAGCAGCGCCTGATCGTTATTGGGACGCAATGTCAGCAGAACCTGACCCTTGGTGACATTCTGGCCGGATTTGAAATCGATCGTATCGACGATGCCCGACACTTCGGACGACAGATCAGCCCCTTCTTCGGCAATCAGCGTCCCGGTGGAGGTTTGCACCGGCTGAAACGGGGTCTTCCGCGCGATCATGGTCGCCACCGTCTGCGGCGGATTCTTGAGCTTGGCGAGAAACTTGCCGATCATGATGGTGCGGAACGCGCCATAGCCGAAAATCAGGAATAGCGCCGCACCGACCAGAATCAGCATGATGATCATGCGCAGCACCATCGAGGGGCGCTTGGCCGGCCGGGTCGTGGTTGTGGCCGTCATGGCAGAACTCCGCAGCAATTTCGGGTGGTCGGCGCAATATCCTGGCGATTCCACCAGCCCCCGCCGAGCGCCTGGAACAGGGCGGCGGTGTCGGCGTAGCGCTGCGCGCTTGCCTTGATCCGCGCGATGAGGGCGGTTTCATAGGTTTGTTCGGCCGTCAGCACCGCGGTGTAGGAGGCGCCGCCGAGGCGATACTGATTTTCCGTGACGGCGAGACTGGCCTTGGCGGAACGCTCATAGGCTTCATCGGCGGCAAGCGTCGCCGCGTCGTAATGCAGCGCGAGCAATGTGTCCGACACGTTCTGGAACGCCAGCACCACGGTGTTCTGATAGGTCGCGGCGGCCGCCCGCATCGTCGCCAGCGCGGCACGGCGCTTGAACAGCAGCGTCCCGCCCTCAAACAGCGGCTGCGTCACCCCCGAAACCAGGGTCCACAGCAGCGTTTGCGGCGTGAACAGCGCGGCGGCCGAAAGCGCCTCATGCCCCACGCTGCCCGACAGCGTGATCTGCGGCAGCATGTTCGCGGTCGCGACCCCGACCAGCGCGGTATCCTCATGCAGCACGGCGGCGGCCTGCCGAATATCCGGGCGCTGGCGCACCAGTTCCGAGGGCAGGCTGACCGGTAATTGCCGCGGCAGGGTGAGATCGGCGAGATCGAAATTCGCGAGATGGAACTGGCTTGGCAGCACCCCCTCATAGGCGGCGAGCTGATTGCGTTCCTGCGCCAACTGGCTCAGCAACGGCGGCAACGTCGCTCTGGTCTGCGCCACCTGGCTTTGCTGGGTCAATTCATTCGCCGCCGGAATGCCGCCCAGCACCACCTGACGACGCAAAATCCGCAATTCTTTGGTCTCGGCATCGATGATCTGTCGCGTCGCCTTGATCTGCGCGACCAGCGAGGCCTCGGTGACCGCGGCGGTCACGATATTGGCGGTCAGCGCGAGATCGGCGGCTTCGAGCGCAAATCGCTGATCCTGAGCCTGGGCCCGCAGATTCTCAACCTGCCGGCGCACGCCACCGAATAGATCCGGCGCATAGGATACCGACACGCTGGCGTTCAGCAGCGAAAAAGGCGCGGTCGCGCCACCCGCCGCGCCGGAACCCGACACGCCGAACGGGTTGCGCTCGCGCTCCGCCTGACCCGCGCCGCTGATCGCGGGGAAAAACGAACCCTGCTGCGCGCGCACCGTATCGCGCGCCGCCAGCAGCGCATTCTGCGCGGCATCCAGGCTGGGGTTATTGACCAGCGCGGTGTGGATCAGCCCATCGAGCCGGCGGGAGTGGAACAGCTGCCACCACGCCCCCTCGATCCTTGCCCCCATCACCAAATGTTGCGCCGCGCCCCCCACCGTTGCGGTCGCGCTCGTCGTGTCGGCCAACGGCGTTTCGGTATAGCCGGCAACCTGCGGTGCCGCCGGCCGATGATACGCCGGCCCGACCGCGCACCCCCCCAACAACATAACAACGCTCAACGCCGGGACCAGCATGGACCATGGCGGATGCCGCTCGATCGATCCGGTTCTGATCATGCCATCCGCATGACGCGCAACGATCGTCGTGGCCCGAATACGTGGTGCCAGCATCTGCGCGGCAACGCCTCCTGAAGTATGGGTGGAAACTACAGAGTTTTCGCCTTCCCCGTCAAGCCGCGGCTAAATCCGTGGATTCATGCTTGAAATCCCGGGGTGACTCTGCCATGCGTGACATAGTCCAGGAAGGAACATGGGTATTCCCCCTCCCTTGTCACGCATTTCGCGCACCGCCGCCGATGGCGCGACCCCGTCGCGGCGGCGCAAGGGCAGCGAACCTGCGGCGAACCGGCGTGATGCCCTGATCGCGGCCGCGGAGCGCGTCTTCTGCAAACGCGGCTATCATGACTCAACGATGGACGATGTCGCCGCCGCCGCCGGCATCTCCAAGCGCACGCTGTATCAGCTGGTCCAATCGAAGGAGGAGCTGTTCACCGCCCTGCTCGCCCGGCATCGCAAGCCGTTCGATTTTTCGGTCGATGTCACCGGCCGCCCGATCGAGGCGGTCCTGCACGACATGCTGGCCGGCTGGGCGCGCCATGTGCTCAGCCCGCCGCTGGTGGCGCTGTTGCGGCTGATCATGGCGGAATATATCCATGGCAAAACCCTGTCGCGCCTGCTCGATCGCGAAAGCGCCAAACCCTGCCGGGATGCCCTGCGCGACTACTTCACCGCCTGCGTCACCCACGGGCAGCTCGCGATCGAGAATGCCGACGAAGCCGCCCTGATGCTCTACGGCATGGCGATCGGCAATATTCACATCGAATTGCTGCTCGGCCTCGGCAAGGCGCCCAGCCGGGCGGCACTCGATGCGCGGATCACCCGCGCGGTCGCGCTGTTTCTCACCGGCGCACGGCCGCGCCCCTCAGCGCAGATCGGCGAACCGGTGCGTGAGGGTTGAATCCGCCGGTGGCAACGGGCCGGCGCGCGTGAGAGCGTGGTGGTCGAGCCACAATTCGGACGGCGCACGCAACGCCGCGTAGAGTCCGGCGCACAGCTGCCGCGCGCTCGCGCCGATCCAGCGGTCAGGCAGAAACGCCTCGGGCAGACGCGGATCGCGCAGCATGATCCGCCGGTAGTCGTGAACCAGCAACACGCGCGTCAGCAGCGCATCGCGCGGCGTGAAGCGCTCTGCCGGTCCGACAAGCGCCGCATAGGTTTCAATGAAACCCGCATAGAGCGCCGCGATCGCATCGAGCCGCCACGCCTTGGCCGCGAGGCGCTTCATCGTGTCGCCATCGGCATCGGCGGTAACGGCGATGACATTTGCCGCGACCGATGGCGGCAGCGGGCGTTCCGGCGCGATCATCACGCCCTGCCACGCGACAAAGCCGAGCCGCGCCAGTCGATTGCGCAGCGCCTCGCGGGATTCTCCCGCTTCCATCAGGATCAATGTCAACCGCGCCACATGCGGCCGCCGGCTCGGGCCGAAAATATGACGTGACGCCCGCACGAACTCACCCCGCCGCCCGGCGCCGATTTCGTAGTAACTCGCCCGGCTCTGCCGGCTGGCCACCAGCCACCCATCGGCCGAAAGGCGCGATACCGCCGTGCGCACCACCCCCGAGCCGATCCCCAAGCCACCGCAGAGGTCAAGAATCGTCGACAGCGCCACCGCACCGCCGCGCGGCATGATCGCATCGCCGATCAGCGTGATGATCAGCGACCCGGTATGCGAGGGCTGCTCTTGCAAACGAGCGATCAAGCCGGCGAGATGGGGATTCATATCGTCATAACAGCTCAATCCATATCGCTTGGCCAGCCTGTACGGTCACGGATTGCGCGAGGTCGGGGAGAGATCATGGTCGGAGCCATCACGCTGCTGCTGGTATGCCAATTGCTCGGCACCATCATCGCCCACGCCGCCGGCTGGCCGATCCCGGGGCCGGTCCTCGGCCTCGTGCTGCTGCTCACCCTCCTGGTCTGGCGCGGCGGACCCTCGGAGGCCCTGCACAATACATCGAGCGGCCTGCTCAAACAGCTCGGCCTGCTATTCGTGCCGGCGGGGGTGGCCATCGTGAATGAACTGCACGTCATGCGCACGGACGCGCTGGCGATCGCTGTGGCGATACCGGTCTCGACACTGCTGGCCCTCGGCGTAACCGGGGCGCTGATGCAGTTGTTCGCCCGGGGCGATCGCTGATGCACGGCACCGAGGGCGGCGATCTCTACCATGTCTGGGTCTATCTGCAGAGCGGTCCGCAACTCGGCCTGGTCGCGACCCTGCTGGTCTGGCAGGGCGCCACCTGGCTCGACCGACGCACCGGCCACGCCGCGTGGTCGAACCCGATCATGCTCTCGATCGCCACTCTCGCGATTCTCCTGCTCGCCACCGGCACCTCGTATCAGACCTATTTCCGGGGTGGCCAATATGTTCAGTTCCTGCTCGGGCCGGCTACCGTCGCCCTGGCGGTGCCGATGTATGCCAATTTCGCCACAATGCGTCGCAACCTGATCCCGATCCTGATCGCGGTGATCGCCGGTTCCGTCACGGCTTCGGTTTCAGCAATGCTGATCGCACACGGGCTGGGCGCCCCGCGCGACGTGGTGATCTCGATGGCGCCCAAATCGGTCACCACCCCGATCGCGATGGGTATTTCACAGGATCTCGGCGGCATCCCCTCGCTCACCGCGATTTTCGTTCTACTGACCGGCGTGTTCGGCGGATTGGTCTGCATCCCGGTCTTTCGCCTGTTGCGCATCACCGACCGTCGGGCCCAGGGATTGGCCGGCGGCACCGGCGCGCATGGCCTGGCCACCGCACGGCTCCTGTTGGTCAGCGAAACCGCCGGCGCATTCGGCGGACTCGCGATCGGATTGAACGGCCTGATCACCGCGATCCTGGCCCCTCTTCTGGTGCGCTGGTTGGGGTTCTGAACGCGCCTGTCCCCCGTCACGGGGCTTGAGACCCGTGAGCCCGGCGGCAATCACGCCGGGGTTCGATGCCGGTGACGGGACTCGTCATACAAGATCCCAGAATACAAGGTCCCAGAATACAAGGTCCCAGAATACAAGGTCCCAGACCTCTCGGTCCTGAAGCGATCATGCCTCAGGGTCAAGGCGAATTCCCACCTGCCTTGGGTGGACCGTGCCTCGCCGGTGATGCCGGCCCCACCGCCTTGCCGACCTGCTCGATCGCCTTGATTTGCGCCAGTGCCGCGGTAAGGCTGGTCTGCGGCGTCAACGGCGGCGCCGTCACGGTGTTGAATATATCGGCATCCCGGCCTTGTGGCAGGCGAGACCGATAGGTTTGGCGCAGCATTGCCAGGGTCGCCGCGTCCTTGACATGCGATGCCGCCACCGCCCAGCGGACGATCGTCCGGGTGGCCGCCGGATCCAGCATGCCGCTCACGGGCACACTCTGTGACGCGAGGGCCTGTGACAGGCTTTCGACCTTGGCCCAATCATGGTTCCGTGCCGCGATCCGCGTGGCCAGACGCACGCTTTGCGGATCGGTCGAAGCCGCCGAAGCCGCCGAGATCACCGCCGTGCCCGCCGTGACCCCGATTTCAGTCGCAAGCGCCTGACGCGCGGCCGCAAGACCCGGCGAGAGATCCGGTGCGTCGGTCGAATCCAGAGCGGCCTGCGCGCGCTTCAACCGGTGCGATTGGAAGTCGATCCGCGCCAGATCAAGCCCCATGCGCGCCCGGCTCTCATCGTCGGGCGCACGCGCGATCAGCTGTTGCAGGATCGCAGCCGCAGGGTCCGGCAGCCCCAGGGCGATCAGCTGTTTCGACAACGTCGCCAGTATCGGCACCCCCGCACGCCCCGGCGGAATCAGATCGGTGTTATTCTGAATGATCGACACCACCGCCAACGGGTGCAGATGATCAAGCGCGCCGGAGGCCACCAGCTGGTTGAACAGGCGTTGACGAGCAGCGTGAATCCGCGCGGCCTGCTGGGGAAACCAATGATCCGCGGTCGCGAGGCCGGTAAACGCGCGGGTCCATTGTCCCGCCTTGGCCAGCAATCGAGCCATGGCGAGCCGAACATTGAGTTCATGGCGCGCCCCCCGCCATTCATAGACGTGCCGCCCCAGAGATGCCGCAGCCGTGCTGGCATCGATCTGATGCAACTGGTACCGCAGCATGATCGAGCGATACCGCGCGATACCGGCGGTGCGCTGATCAGGGCTCGCCAGCATTCTCGCATAGGCCTGCAGGGCGGATCGGGGCCGATTCGACGCCTGGAGAAATTCCGCCCGCGCGAGAGCCAACCCATCGTCATGCGGCAGCGCGCCGAGCAGGGTCTTCGCCGCATCGAGTGCCCCGCCCGCAATCAATGTCTCCGCCGCCAACGGCGCCATCCGTCGCCGCAGGAGAGACGGCGCCGCGATGAGCGGCGCCACGCCCTGCGAGAGCATCGCCGCCGCCGGCGCAACATCACCCCGTTCGGCGTCGGCCAGACCATGCCACAAATGCCGCTGCTGTGGGTCGGCGAACGGCCGGGACCAGTCGGCATGATCATCGATCGGGCGGTACGAGAGAACATCCGCGATATCGAGCAAAGCGAGACGTTTCGGATCCTCGAGTGTCGCCGGATCGGTGCGCAGCAGGTCGGTCAGAACGCCATGGGCCTCGGGACCGAGGTCGAGCGACAAGAGCGTTCGCGCCAGCCGAAGCGATGCCGCCGTCCGAGCCAGCGGCGGCGCCGCCGCGACACTGAGTTGCGCCGCCTCCATCCGGTGGCGCAATGTCACGATGCTGCCATGGGGCAAATCAATCCCACCCGCAGGCACGACCGCCCGCACCGCGGCCGCCGAGACAGGCGGATTGCCGACCGGCAGACCCGCGGACGTCATGGCCGATTTCAGAACGAACCCGCCTTGCGCTGTCGTCATGGCAAGATCATCGGATGCTGCAACGACGACAATGCCGGTATCGGCCGGAATCGTTGCATAACCCGGCCCCTGCAACGATCGATGCAGGGCTGAGTCACCGGTCACCGTGCCGATCAACAGCGGCACGCCCTGCCCCGGCTCGGCATAGGTGACCACCGCGTTCGCGGTTGAGGCCGGAAACAGGATACGGCCATGGATAAAATCTGGATCGATCGGCTGAACCTGCGACAGTTTCCCGATCACGACATGGAACGAGTTGACCGCCGGCAGCGCATTGATCGACTGATCGGACGGGAGCGGAATGCGCAAAATCGTCGCGTTGGGCAGGTGCACGACGCTGGCATTCGGTGCCTGGGTAACCTCCTGGAGGGCGGATGGTTCGACCGGCAGGTTGGCGCCAAAGATCAGGACCATCTCCGATCCCATGCGAAAACTCGCGCGACCGATCTGGGCGGGAACCTGATTGTCCGGCACCAGAATGCGAAACCAGTATGAACCACCGTTCTGGGCCGCGCCGTTCTGAGCCGCGCCGTTCTGGGCCGCGCCATTTTGCGGGGGATCGTTCGGAGCAGTGTTGGATTGCGCGCGCGCCATGCCGAGCATCAGGGCAAGGCTCAACCCACCGGCGATGAAGCGGCGAACCGGCGCCAGGCCGCAACACCGCGCGAGGAGTCCGATCACGGCGCACCATCGGGAAGCAGCGCGTTGGCGGGATGCATGGAAGGCGGCGCCGGTTCGCCCGCCAGACGCTCGGTGATGGACTGGGCCTTGTCGGGCGACATGCTGGCGAGGATCGCGGCGGATTTCCGACTATTCATGCGCCGCAAGACATTGAAGACGATTTCAGGATCGAGCCCATCAAAGATGCGCGCGGCATTGCGCGGGTCCATCGTGCCATAGGTCGCGACCAGCGCCGCCCATTTGGCGTCTTCCGTCGATTGATTCTGGGTTTTTAACGCTTCGAGTCGTTTGGCCAGCGGTTTCAACGCGGCAATCTGCCGGCTGAGGGCGGCTTTCGTCGCATCCAGCTCCTGTTGTTCACGGTCAAGCGCCTCGGCGCGCCGATCCAGCGCGGCTTCACGGGTCTTGAGGGCCAGCAGGATCGCTGTCTCCCCGGACTCAGACAGCGGGTCCGGCTTGCACATCGGCGGCGGCGGCGGTCGATCGGTCCAGTTCGCCACGGGTTGATAGCGATCGGGATCCGGCGTAGCGGCGGGCGGCGCGGCCGGTGGGGGCGCATCCGCCGTCGCGGTCGCCGCCGTGGCAGGCGATTGCGCGAAGGCCATCTCGACCAACCCGACTGATTTCAACGCGATCGCGCCGCTCAAACAAAAGATCGCCACCGGCAACAGCTTCGAGGGCCACAGGCGCCGGCTGAGTGCGCCTTGTGACGCACGCCGCCTGTCCCTGAAGCGATCGTGGTCACGAGGCATCAAACAATACCCGCGCGAGATCGCGCTCGACCTGGCTCTGCAGCATCTCGGCTCGCCGGGGCGGAACCGGGCGCTTCGCACTTGGGCGTGCGAGCCGCGCTTCGATCTCCTCGGGCACGCTCGCCAGCGTCTCCGCCGCCCGACTGATCAGCGCATCGAGTTTTACCGTCATGGCCGCCGCGGTCTCGCTGGCCTCACGGAGCGCCGCGTCGGCCTGCTTCGCCTCATGCATCAGCCGGTCGGTGGCAAGGGTCGCCGCGGTAACCGACACATCGATCTGCGTCAGATTTGACCGTAATCCGCCCTGATCATCGCGCACCTGCCGTAACAGCCGCTCCAGCCGGCGTGCGTACACAAGTGTTGCCAGCAGAATACAGAACAAAACGGACTGAAAAATCCACCCCGCCAGATTCAAATCGGTATTTAACATTTCAGACCCCGCCTTTTGCAGTAAAAATACTTGATATTTTTATTTTATAATAATAACGATTTTATACGCATTTTTCATTGCACGATAAGCTCCTCGAACAGAACGTTCCGCACAACATTTGGTGCAACCGCAATGCGAACCCGGTTGATCAATGCCTCTCTCAGCCGGTAGGTGCCGGATGCCCCGCGCAACTCGCTCGGATGCATGGCGCGCAGGTAGGTTTGAAAGACATCGATGATGCGCGGCATATCCTTTGTGACCGCCGCGGCCGAAGCATGGCCGGACAATTCGAGAGTCGCTTCCAGCTTGGCATAGGAATCCTGACCGGACGGCACATTCAGATTAGCAACGATCTCGGGAATCTTGATGAAAATCGGCCCCGATGCCTGTGCCGATTTTTTGCCATGCAAAAGATGCGGAATGACTCCACTGAACCACAACCCACCGCCGAGCAGCACGAGCAGCGCCGCCGGCGCACCGAACAACAGCAGTTTTGATCGCTTTTTCGGCGCAACTTCCGCCGCCTCGGCACCCGGAGCAGGCTCATCCTTGGTCGGTTTGGGGGGGGCAGGAGTTTTCGCCATTGCTGATCCTCTCGTCTTTCGAGCGGCACTATGGCGGAAGATAGTTAACAAAGAATTATGATCGGACGTGGCACCGATTAAAGTCACGTCTCCTGCACGTCATCCACCCCCGGCCGCCATGACCCGATCGGCCGGTCATCACCGCGCCTCGCGCGATATGCGATCAAGGTGACGCGGCAGCGGCAACATAATCGCATGAAATCGCTGGAAAAAACATAGCGCTAAAGCGTTATGCTGAAAGCATAACACCCTATCGCGTGACGGACCCCCCATGGCGGGCGATCAGACCGCGATAGAGGGTCGCATATTGTTTGGCCGGTTGCGCCCATGAAACATCGAGCGTCATGGCGTTGATCTGCATGGCGCGCCAGACCGGCGGAGAGGCGAACAAAGCCGCCGCGCGTCGAAGCCCATCAGCGAGACCATCGGCGGTGACCGGGGCGAACTGCACACCGCTCGCAACGCCGGCGCTCACGGCGACCGGGTTGGCATCGATGACGGTATCAACCAGGCCGCCCACGCGTGACACCACCGGGATCGCGCCATAATGCTGGGCGGCAAGCTGCGTCAGGCCGCAGGGCTCGAAGCGTGACGGAACCAGTATGACATCGGCGCCGCCCTGGATCAGGTGCGACAATGGCTCCTCGAACCCGATCACCACCGCAACCCGGCCCGGCCAGCGCGCCATGCCCGCCCGCAACCCGGCTTCGATCGCGCCATCGCCGCTCCCGAGCACCGCGAGCTGGGCATCGAGCGTTTGCAGCAGTGGCAGGGTTTGCAGAATCAGGTCGATCCCTTTCTGCCCGGCGAGGCGGCTGACCACACCGCACAGCATCGTCCCCGGCCGCGCATCCAGCCCCATGCGCGCCTGCAATGCCGCCTTATTCGCCGACCGCGCCGCGAGTGTATCGATATCGAACCGGGCGGCGAGCGCCGGATCGGTCGCGGGATTCCACGTATCGGTATCCAACCCGTTCAAAATCCCGTGCATCACCGCGGCACGGGCGCGGATCAAGCCATCGAGGCCCATGCCACCGTCCGGCGTGGCGATCTCGGCGGCGTAATGGGGTGAAACGGTCGTAATCGCATCGGCAAATTGCAATCCCGCCTTCAGAAACCCGATCGAGCCATAGTATTCAACACCCTCGATCGCATAAGCCGCGGCCGGCAAGCCGAGAGTGTCCAGTAAACCCGCCGGAAACTGGCCCTGATAGGCAAGGTTATGCACCGTCATGACACTCGGCGGCGCACCCGCCCCGTCGTAATGCAGATAGGCCGGCACCAACCCGGCCTGCCAATCATGCGCGTGCACCACATCCGGCACAAAATCACCGATCGCGCCGCGCGCGATCATCGCCCCCGCGCGGCACAAGGCGGCGAAGCGTTGCGCGTTATCCGGCCAATCCACCCCGTTCGACGCGAGATAGGGGTTGCCCGGGCGTGCGAACAGATGCGGCGCATCGAGCACGAACAACGGCAATCCGCCCGGCGATGCCGCCAGAACCCGCGCCGGCCCGCCGAACAGATCATCGATCGCCAGTGCCGTCACCGCCGCCGGCCGCGCCGTCGCCACCGCGTCCAGCACCGCGGGATAGCCGGGCACCAGGGACCGCATCGTGATCCCCTCGGCCGCGAGCGCGCCCGGCAACGCGCCCATCACATCGGCCAGCCCACCGGTTTTCACCAGCGGATAGATTTCAGATCCTATCGAAAGAACCAGCACCGCTCAGTTATGTTCCAAACGGTCGATCATCTGCTGCGTGATCAGGCAGACCCCCTGCTCGGTTCGGCGAAACCGTCGCGCATCCTCCGCCGGATCTTCGCCGACCACCAGCCCCTCGGGGATGCGAACCCCACGGTCGATCACCACATTGGTCAGCCGGGCATGCCGACCGACATCCGCCTCCGGCAGAATAACCGCCGCCGTCACCTGCGAAAACGAATTCACCCGCACCCCGGTGAACAACAGGCTGCGCCGCAGCGCGGCTCCCGAAATCACGCAGCCGCCACACACAAGTGACGAAACCGCAAGGCCACGCCGGCCATCTTCGTCATGAATGAATTTCGCCGGCGGCGTGCCCTCGGTATAGGTCCAGATCGGCCAGGACTGATCATAGATATCGAGTGCGGGGATGAAATCGGTGAGGTCGATATTCGCCTCCCAATAGGCATCGACAGTGCCGACATCGCGCCAATACGGCACCGCCTCCTTTGACGACCGCACGCAGGATCGCGAGAAATGATGCGCCAGCGCCCGCCCCCGGCGCACCAGGTCAGGAATGATATCGCGCCCGAAATCATGCTGGGACCCCGGATCCGCCGCATCGCGCCGCAGCACGTCGAACAGAAATTTTGTTTCGAACACGTAAATTCCCATGCTCGCCAGCGCGACATCGCTCCGTCCCGGCATCGGCGGCGGGTCCGCCGGTTTTTCCAGAAAATGCAGGATCCGGTCGCTCTCGTCGACATGCATCACGCCAAAACCGCTCGCCTCGGCGAGCGGCACCTCGACGCAGGCAACCGTCACATCGGCCTGTTGCGCGACGTGCTGCTGCAACAGCATCTCGTAGTCCATTTTATAGATATGATCGCCGGCGAGAATAATGATATGCGCCGGGGCGATGCTCTCGATGATCTCGATATTCTGATACACGGCATCGGCGGTGCCGAGGTACCAGCTCTGTTCGGAAACCCGCTGGCTCGCCGGCAGGATATCGAAACTCTCGTTGCGCTCGCGCCGAAAGAACGTCCAGCCCAATTGCAGATGCCGGATCAGACTATGCGCCTTGTACTGCGTGGCGACCCCGATATGCCGGATTCCCGAATTCAGCGCATTCGACAACGCAAAATCGATGATCCGCCATTTGCCGCCGAAATGCACCGCCGGTTTGGCCCGCTTGTCGGTCAGATCGAACAATCGCGAACCTCGCCCTCCCGCCAGCACATAGGCCATGGCGTTGCGCGATAGCGGGGTGCCTTTGCCGTCTCTGATACTCATTGCCGCGTTCCCTCCCTGATCGCCCGCGTCGTTGCTGCGCGGACGCCGTTATCCGGTCTTTCTCATCCGATCTGTCTCATGTGGTCTCGAGCGGCGTGGTATGCCAGACATCGCGGGCGTAATCGCCGATCGCGCGATCGGATGAAAAATACGCCATCCCCGCGGTGTTGAGGATCGCCGACCGCCACCAGCCCTCCTGATCGATCCACCGCCGATCGACCTCCCGCTGCGCCTGCGCGTATGAATCGAAATCCGCCGTCACCAGGAACCGATCCTGATTGCGCAACTCGTTCACGATCGGATGAAACCGCCCGGCATCCTCAGGCGAAAACACGCCCGACCACACCGCATCGATCACCTCCGAAAGTGCTGACGAGGCCTCGATCGAGTGTCGCGGGTGCCAGCCATTGCGCTTGCGCTCGGCAACTTCCGCCGCCGTCAGGCCGAAGATGAAAATATTCTCCGCCCCGACATGATCGCGAATCTCAACATTCGCGCCATCCAGCGTGCCGATCGTGAGCGCCCCGTTCAGCGCGAATTTCATATTCCCGGTACCCGACGCCTCCATCCCCGCCGTCGAGATCTGCTCGGACAGATCCGCGGCCGGAATGATCATCTCCGCAAGACTGACATTGAAATTCGGCAGAAACACCACCTTCAGCAACCCCCGCACCGTCGGATCGCTGTTGATCACCTTCGCCACGTCGTTGATCAGCTTGATGATCAGTTTCGCCTGATCATAACTCGCCGCCGCCTTCCCCGCGAACACCTTCACCCGCGGCACCCACCCCGCGGTCGGCCGCGCGCGGATCGCGTCATACAGCGCGATGGTTTCCAGAATATTCAGCAACTGCCTCTTATATTCATGAATCCGCTTGACATGGATGTCGAACATCGCATCCGGATCGAGCTTGATCCGCAACTTCTCACGCACCCATTTCGACAGCGTGATCTTGTGATTGCGCCGGCACGCGATCAGCCGGTTGCGAAACCCCGCATCCAGCGCGAGGTCGCGCAGCCCGACCAGCTCGGCCGGATCATCGCAAACATGCTCGCCCAGCGCCTCGACCAGCAGACGCGTCAACCCCGGATTGGCCTCGAACAGCCAGCGCCGGAACGTGATGCCATTGGTCACGTTGGTGATCCGTTCGGGAAACATCCGGTGCAGATCGGCAAACACCGTCTCGCGCATCAAATCGGTGTGCAGCGCCGAGACCCCGTTGATCCGGTGCGACCCGATGAAAGCGAGCGTCCCCATCCGCACCCGCCGGCCATGGCTCTCATCGATCAAGGACAGACCAGCGAGTTTATCGCCCGATCCCATGCCGACCGCGCGCACCCGCTCCAGATGATCCGCGTTGATCATATAAATGATCTGCATCTGGCGTGGCAGCATCCGCTCCATCAGCGGCACCGGCCAGGTCTCCAGCGCCTCGGGCAGCAGCGTGTGATTGGTATAGGAGAACGTCCCCTTGGTAATCTCCCACGCCGTCTCCCACGTCAGCCCATGCGTATCCAGCAGCAAGCGCATCAACTCGGCCACCGCAATCGAGGGATGGGTATCGTTGAGCTGAATCGCCACTTTCTCGGGCAGCAGCCGTAAATCCTTGAATTGCGTGATGTGCCGGCGCAGCATGTCCTGCAACGAGGCCGCCGCGAAAAAATACTCCTGCCGCAGCCGCAATTCCTGCCCCGCCGCCGTCGCATCCGAGGGATACAGCACCCGCGAGATCGACTGCGCCCGCACATCCTGCGCCAGCGCGCCGACGTAATCGCCCGCGTTGAAATTCTCCAGCTGCAACGGATCAACCGCCCGCGCCGACCACAGCCGCAACGAATTCACATGCCGCCCGCGCCATCCCACCACCGGCGTGTCATAGGCGACCGCGCGCACCACCTCACCCGGATGCCACACATGCCGCACCTCACCCTCCTCGTCACGCACCGCCTCGACATGACCGCCAAACCCGATGTCATACGAAACCTCCGGCCGCTCGAACTCCCACGGATTGCCCACCGCAAGCCAATCCTCGGGAAACTCCAGCTGCCGGCCATCATCGATCGCCTGCTTGAACAATCCGTTATTGTAACGAATACCATACCCGTATCCAGGGATCGCGAGAGTCGCCATGCTCTCCATGAAACACGCGGCCAGCCGCCCCAGCCCGCCATTGCCCAGCGCCGCATCCGGCTCGGAATCGCGCACCCGGTCCAAATCAACGCCCAACTCCGCGAGCGCCGTGCGCGTCACATCGACCATACCTAAATTGGTCAGCGTATCGAACAACAACCGCCCGATCAGGAATTCGAGCGACAGGTAATAAACGCGCTTGTGCCCGCCCGCGTAAATCCGGTTGGTGCTGGCAATCCACCGCTCCACCACCCGATCGCGCAGCGCGAGCGCGAGGGCGACGAACCAGTCCCGCTCATTCGCCGTCACCACGTTCTTGCCGACGCCATAAATCAGCTTGGACACGATCGCCTCGCGCCAGTCCTGGCTGGAACGGATCGGCGCCAGCGGCGGCGGATCGGCGGAAAGCGCCTTCTTCGCACGCAGCGGTCGATCGGAACGATCCTGCACGGTCTGGTCACTCATATCGGGCCCACCTCTCGTTATTCCGGTGGTCAGACTGACACGGAACCCTCCCGCTCTGCAATCAAACTTTGCAGTGCAACATCAAGCGGCCAGCGCGGCCGGCACCGCGCCGCCAGCCCCTCCGCCGCCAGCCCCGCCCGCGCCCGTTCAATCGCCGCCCACGCCACCATCGTCGCGTTATCGGTGCATAAGCGCAACGGCGGCGCGACCAGCCCGCACCCGGCGCGCGCCGCCACCACCGCCAGCGCCGCCCGGATCGCCTGATTGGCCGCCACCCCGCCCGCCACCACCACGGCGCGCGCCTGCGGCATCACCGCCAGCGCATGCGCCAGCCGATCCGCCATCACCGCCACCACCGCCGCCTGGAACGACGCCGCAACATCCGCGGCCAGCGCCAGCTTCAGCGCGCCCCCGGGTTGCGCCGCAACAATCTGCGCCACCGCCGTCTTCAGCCCCGAGAACGAAAAATCGCACCCCGCCCGCCCCAGCATCGGGCGCGGCAGCGCGAATCGCGCGGCATCGCCGCCCGAAGCCAAAAGCTCCAGCGCCGGCCCGCCCGGATAATCCAGCCCCAACAGCTTCGCCACCTTGTCGAACGCCTCGCCCGCCGCGTCATCCAGCGTGCCGCCCAACCGCCGGTACCGCCCCACCCCCTCAACCGCGATCAGCGCGGTATGCCCGCCCGAAACCAGCAGCAACAAATACGGAAACGCCGGCGCCGCCATCCCCAGCGCCGCCGCCACCCCCGGCAGCCGCGCGGTCAGCGCATGCGCCTCCAGATGATTGATGCCGTAAAACTCCACCCCCAGCGCCAGCGCCATGCCCTTGGCGAAGCCGCTGCCCACGATCAACCCGCCGATCAACCCCGGCCCGACCGTCGCCGCCACCGCCGCCAGATCGCGCGGCGCCACCCCCGCCTGCGCCAGCGCGGCACCCACCAGCGGCGCCAGACCCGCCAGATGCGCACGCGCCGCGATCTCGGGCACCACGCCACCGAACGGGGCATGCGCGGCGATCTGGCTCGCCACCAGTTCAGCACGCACCCCCCCGGCGCCGTCCAGCACCGCGCACGCCGTCTCATCGCACGAGGATTCAATCCCCAGCACCAGCGCGCCCGCGTCACCCCGACCGATAATTCCGGCTTTTCTTTCCATGCCGATCCTTTAAAGCATTGTGGATGGACCAGGAAACCAAGCCAGCACCAAAAGTCGCCCCCCACACCGGCCGCCTGCCCCTCCGGGTCGGCACCCGCGGCTCGCCGCTCGCGCGAAAACAGACCGAGCTGTTCCTGGCCGCCCTGCGCGACATCTGCCCGGCGCTCGGCTACGCGCCCGATGCCTTCGCCGCCGAAATCATCAGCACCACCGGCGACCAGGTGCTCGACCGCCCCCTCGCCGAGGTCGGCGGCAAAGGCCTGTTCGCCAAGGAAATCCACGAAGCCCTGCGCGACCGCCGGATCGATTTCGCCGTGCATTCCCTCAAGGATCTCGAAACCACCCTGCCCGACGGCATCATCCTCGCCTGCACCATGAAACGCGAGGACGCGCGCGACGCCCTGATCCTCTCGGATGCCTATAAAATCGAGGAGGGCGCCGAAATCTGGTCCGCCCTGCCCGCCAACGCCCGCATCGGCTCCTCCTCGGTCCGCCGCCAGGCGCAGCTGCTCCACGCCCGCCCGGATCTGAAAATCGAATTGCTGCGCGGCAACGTCCGCACCCGGCTCGACGCCGCGCGCACCGGCAAGTTCGACGCAACCCTGCTCGCCCTCGCCGGCCTGCGCCGGTTAGGCTTCGACCACGAAGTCTCCGCCGCGATCGACCCCGAAGCCATGGTCCCCTCCGCCTGCCAGGGCATCGTCGGCATCACCGTCCGCACCGAGGATGCCGCCCTCGGCCACCTCCTCGCCATGATCGAGGACAAGGAAGCCAAAGCCGTCGCCACCGCCGAGCGCGCCCTGCTCGCCGCCCTCGATGGCTCCTGCCGCACCCCGATCGGCGGCTACGCCCGCCTCCTGCCGGACGGCACGCTCCACCTCACCGGCCTCACCGCCCGCGCCGACGGCAGCTTCCTGCTCAAACGCTCCGAAACCGCCGCCGCCGCCGATGCCGAACGCCTCGGCGCCGAGCTCGGCGCCTCGCTCCGGCGCGACAGTCCCGCCGACATCTTCCTTGACTGAACCGCTCACCATCCTGGTCACCCGCCCCGAACCCGGCGGCTCCGCCACGGCCGAGCTGCTGCGCGCCCGCGGCCATATCCCCGTGCTCGCCCCGTGTCTCGACATCGAACCCCTGCCGGCCACCCTGCCCGCCGGATGCGATGCCCTCGTGATCGCCAGCGCCCAGGCGCTGCCGGGCCTGCCGGCCGCCTGGCGCGCCATCCCGCTGTTCGCGGTGGGCGATGCCACCGCCGCCCGCGCCCGCCGTCTCGGCTTCATCGCGGTCGAAAGCGCCTCCGGCACCGCGCGCGACCTGGCTGGCCTCGTCGCCCGCCGCCTTCGCCCGCACGCCTCGATCCTCCTGCCCTGCGGCGAAGGCCACAGTCTCGACCTCGCCGCCGCCCTGCGTCAGGCCGGGTTTCGCGTCAACCGCCGGATCGTCTATCGCGCCCGCCCCGCCGCCGAGCTCGCCGCCGCCGCCATCGCCGCCCTCACCGCCGAAACCGTCGATCGCGTCATGATCTTCTCCCCCGCCACCGCGAAGCGCTTCGCCGCCCTGATCGACCATGCAGCCCTCGCCGCCACCCTGCGCCGCGCCATCGCCATCGCCATCAGCCCCGCCGCCGCCGCCCCCCTCGCCCGCCTGCCATTCCACGCCATCCGCACCGCGGTTTCACCGGACCAGGATCACATGCTAGCGATATTGCCATGACCGAACCCGACAGCCAGCCGATCCCGCCGACCCCAGCCGCCGCGGCGCCACAACCCGACACCACGGCGCCGTCCGCGCCCGCGATCGGCCCCACCGCGGACGACCCCGAGGCAACCCCCGATCCGGCCCAGAGCGCCCCCGCCACCCGCGCCCCCGCGCGAACCCCCCTCATCCTCGGCGCAATCCTGATCCTCCTCCTCGCCGGCGGCGAGGCCTGGCTGTTCAACGCCCAAACCGGCGCCGCCGATCGCGCCGCCGCCCTCGGCCAGCAGATCGACACGCTGAAATCCGACGTCGCCGCCCTCCACCTCAAACTGGCCACCACCAACGATAAACTCGCCGCCCTCGCGAGCCCGTCGCCCCAACCCGCCGCAGCCCCATCCGCCGCCGCGCCGCCGCAGGCCGCCCCGCCGCCGGCCAAGGTCGAAGCCGAAATTCCGCCCGCCCTCGCCAGCCAGATCAAAACCATGCAGGCGAGCATCGCCTCCCTCACCACCACCGCCCTGGCCGATCACGCCAGCCTCACCACCCTCCAGGCCACCGCCACCGACCTGCCAAAACTGGTCGCCCACGCGCAATCCCTCGCCCAGATCGCCTCCGCCAGCCTCGCGCTCGAAAACGGCACGCCACTCGGCACCATCGCCAACGCGCCCGAAGCCCTGGTGCGCTACGCCACCACCAACCCGCCCACCCTCGGCGCGCTCCAGGCCAGCTTCCCCG
Organism: Acidiphilium sp.; assembly: GCF_049977125.1. NCBI lineage: Bacteria > Pseudomonadati > Pseudomonadota > Alphaproteobacteria > Acetobacterales > Acidocellaceae > Acidiphilium > Acidiphilium sp. The sequence goes on from NZ_JBMFGY010000014.1 coordinate 43,283, forward strand.
CCTATGCCGCGAAAGCCACCGCCGCCGCCGGCGACATCACCAGCCACGGCGGCTTCTGGCGCGATGTCAAAGGACGCATCGAAAGCCTGATCACCATCCGCCATCACAACGATGTCCTGGTCGGCAGCCGCGCCAGCTTCATCCTCGGCACCGCCCGGTCAGACCTCGATCGCGGCGATCTCCCCGCCACCCTCACCACCCTCGGCGCGCTGCCCCCCGCCGCGCAAACCATCATGGCACCCTGGATCACACAGGCGCGGCACCTGCTCGCCGCCCGTGCCGCCCTCATCCACCTGGCCCAGACCGCGGGGTCGCCATAATGCTCCGCGCCTTCGGCTTCGCCATCCTCGCCATCATCCTGCTCGGCCTGGTCTGGTACCTCGCAACCCTGCCCGGCCACGTCACGCTCGATTTCGCCAGCTACGCCGCCACCGCCTCAACCCCGGTCGCCCTCCTGCTCCTTGCCCTGCTTCTGCTCATCCTCCTCCTGCTCGCTGCCCTCATCCGCGCCGCGCTGCGCACCCCCCGCCGCCTCGCCGCCAGCCGCGCCCGCGCCCATCGCAGCACCGCCGACGCCGCCGCCCTGCGCGCCCTCTCCGCCATGGCCGCCGGCGACAACCAGACCGCGACCAATCAGGCCAACCTCGCCCTGCGCCACGCGCCCGACGCGCCACTCACCCTCTACGTCGCCGGCGAAACCGCCCGGCGCAACGGCGACCACGCCACGGCCGACCGGCATTTCGCCGCCCTCGCGCAGCACAAGGACGCGGGTTTCCTCGGCTGGCGCGGCCTGCTCGGTCACCGCAGCAGCCTCACCGGCAACGCCGCCGCCCTCGCCGAGGCCGAAGCCCAGGCCCGCCAGGCCGCCAACGCCTACCCCCACTCCGTCTGGCTGCGCGACCAGCGCGTCCAACTCGCCGCAAACCAGCAGCATTTCGACGATGCCGCCCGCCTCGCAACCGATCCGCCCGCCCGCGCCGCCCTCGCGATCATGGCCTCCCGCACCGCCGCAACCGACCGCCTCGCCATCGACTGGGCGCGCGAAGCGGTGCGCGCCGCCCCCACCCTCGCGCCCGCCTACCTCGCCCTCGCCGCCGCCCATGAACGCGCCGGCCATCTCTGGCGCGCGCAACGCGCCCTGCGCGCCGGATGGAAAGCCGCCCCCCACCCCGACCTCGCCACCGCCTACCTCGCCCATATCAACCTCCCGCTCGACCGCGCCCGCGCCGCCCAGAAACTCGCCGGCGCCAACCCCGGCCACCCCGAAAGCGAAGCCCTGCTCGCCCGCACCGCCAAAGCCGCCGATCTGGCCGGCGAAGCACAACGCCACGAAGCCAAAGCCGCCGCCGCCGCCGGCGCCACCTGGGTCTGCGCCGCCTGCGACACAATCCACCCGGAATGGCAAGCAACCTGCCGCAAATGCGGCGCCATCGGCAGCCTCACCTGG